>JAAZBQ010000081.1 GCA_012513725.1 Chloroflexota bacterium | reverse complement strand
GGGCAGTTCTCCACCGACCGGGCGGTGCTCGTGATCCTGGACGGCCTCGGCTACCGGGAGTACATGGCCCACCGCGGCACCGAGGTCACGCCCTTCCTCGACAGCCTGGCCGCCCCGCGACTGGGCAGCTCGGTGTACCCCAGCGTGACGATGGTCTCCACGGCGGCGATGCTGGCTGGCGCCACGCCCGACCGAACCGGCGTCCGCGACCGCTCGACCCGCGACATTGCCGCGGAGACCATCCTGCAGGTGGTGACGGAGGCCGACCGGCGGGCCGTGGTCGTCGAGGGCAACGCCTTGCCCGTGAACATGCCGGCGGCCGACCTGCGCCTCTCCGGCGACCGGGATGGCAACGGGTTCACCGATGACAACACCCGGGACAACGCCCTGGCGGTCCTCGCGGAGGGGGCGCCGGACTTTCTCCTGGTCCACTTTCACGGCATCGATGACATGGGCCACTCTTACGGCCCGGGCTCCGAGCAGGTGCTGGAACGCATGGCGGCGGTGGACGGCTACCTGGAGGAGGTGGTGGTCGCCTTGCCGGCGGACACGCTGGTGCTCATCGTCGCCGACCACGGGATGCACGCCATCACCGGGGACGACAGCCTGGGCAACCACGGATCGCTCCACGGCGACGATATGTTCGTCCCCATCTGGGTGCTGACACTGTAGGACGAGGAGGCGGTGGCGGGACATGCAGAGAGGGGCGGCCGATCGGCCGCCCCTCTGGTGTGCCGGAATCCTGCTCCCTACTCGACGACCTGGATGTCGGTCAGCTGGGAAATCCACGAGTTGGCCGGCAGGCTGGGCACCACGATGCGGATGACGCCCCCCTCCTCGCCGATCCACTCGCCGTCCCGCTTGAGGGCGATGATGGCATCGCCCAGCTCGCCCAAGGGGATCTCCATCGCATAGCCGTCGTCGGCCATGCAGACGATGGCCGTCGCGCTGGCCGAGGCGCCCGCCTCCTCGAGGATGGCGCCGACCGCGGGCCCCTCCCAGGAGTTCGTGCTGTCCTCGCCCTGCGAACGCCGCATGAGCACGTCCTCGAGGGTCACCTGTTCGCGTCCGACGAGGTCGTGGTAGGAGATCTCCAGCGGGTTCGACACCGCGCCGGTGACGTTCACCGTCCAGTCGATGGAGGGCGCGTTCCCGCCACAGGCGCCCAGCGTTACGACGAGAAGGGCGACGAACAGCGGGAGGAGACTCTTGCGGATAGACATGACCTGTTGCTCCTTTCTAGACAAAACGACACGCAACTGGGTAGTACGCAAAAGCGCTTCCCTCGCGTGCGGGAAGCGCTGAGCAGGCAGCCGTGGCCTCGCGGGCCAACGAAACGACGCGTCGTCGGCGCCTGAGCGGGTCCTCCTTTCCGAACGCGGGGGGCGGGCGCGTTTCCACGCCAACCGTTTGGCTCCCCACAGGGGCTGGAGCCGCGACCACACGCCATAGCCCTCGTCTCGTTGGGGCCGCAGGCCATGTGGTTCGGAGAACGATCGATGCGGTTGTCGGGCGGGAGTGGTGCTAGGGAACGACCTCCTCCTGCAGAGCATCCTCCTCCGCAGGCGCGGCATCGCCAGTGGGAGCGGCCTCCTCGGTAGGAGCGACATCGCCGCCGGGACCGTCGTCGGCCGCGGTCGTCGGCTCGGCGCTCGCCCCGTCCACCAGCCGCTGGGTGGCGATGTACCAGTCGGTGATCGACTGGAAGCGGCCGCTGGAATTGGTCATCGGGCCGATCTGGACGTCCTGCACGGTGTCTGAGACGGCATAGGCGTAGACGGGCTGGTACAGGAGGAGCGACGGCACCTGCTCGGCAAACAGCGTCTGGAACTCCTGGTACAGCTCCTGGCGCAGTCCCTTGTCGCTCGTCAGGCGGGCCTCCTCCAGGAGCATGTCGACGCGGGGATCGTTATAGTTGGCCAGGTTCACGCCGAACTCGTTCGCCTGGCTAGAGTGCCAGTACGGGTAGGGGTCCGGATCGGGCGGCAGGAACTGAAAGCCCAGGAGCACCGCGTCGAACCGCCGTAGGTTCAGCATATCGTAGCGCAGCGTCTCCCAGGGCACAGCCTGCGGGAGGGCGCGGATGCCCACGTTGGCCAGTTGCTCGCTGATCGCCTCGATGAGGCGCATGCGCACGGGGTCGTCGTTGGTCACCAGGGTGAATTCGAGCTTGACCCCGCCCCGTTCGCGGACGCCGTCGCCGTCGTCGTCGAACCAGTCGTGCTCTTCCAGGGTCGAGATCGCCAGGCGCGGCGCATAGTCGTAGCGGCGCACCGACGGGTTGTGGGCCCAGGAGTGGGGCAGGATGGGGCTGTGCAACACGATCCCCTG
>JAAZBQ010000643.1 GCA_012513725.1 Chloroflexota bacterium | reverse complement strand
GGAGCACTTGCCGCCCTGGGGGCGCTGCTGGGCGGCGACCGCGTGCAGCCGGCAGAGGCACTGCTGGCCATTCCCGAGATCCTGGTGCCCTGGCTGGACGACGCCCTGGCGGAACTGGGCGAGATGCGGGCGCTGTTGGCCTCCGGCGACGCCGAGGCGTTCTCGGCGCGGTACCGGGAGGGCATCGAGGCGGCGCGCCCGTGGCTGCCGGGACACGAGGCTGAGGGGGGCCAGGGGTCCAAGAGACCTACGGCAGGATTCTGGCGCGACATGCTCCTCGGCAGGTTCGGGCGCGGGCCCCGGGGGCCGCGTGACTGAGGAGGCCTACACCTATATCGTGCGCTGCGCGGATGGCTCCTACTATACGGGCTGGAGCACGGATCCCGAGAGGCGGCTGGCGGCGCACAACAGCGGCCGGGGCGCCGCCTATACCCGGGCGCGACGGCCCGTCCGATTGGTGTACGTGGAGCGTCTTCCGACGCGATCGGCGGCCATGCGCCGCGAGCAGAGCATCAAGCGCCTGAGTCGCCGGGGCAAGCAGCGCCTCATTCGGGCCGCCCGCGACGCCCAGCGCGGCGATGATGCGAAAGGTGGTTGACCCATGACCAGTCTCTCGGTAGGCCTCCCGGCCCATAACGAGGCCGCCAACATCGGGCCCATGGTAGACATGGTGCGCGAGAAGGTGGGTCCCCTGGTCGACGACCTGGAGATCATCGTCCTCGACGACGGCTCCTCCGACGGCACCGGGGAGGTCGTGCGGCGCCTCGCCGAGGACGACCCGCGGGTGCGCTTGATCCGGCACCCGGTGAACCAGGGATATGGCGCTGCCGTTCGCGACGCGCTCTGGGCCGCCACCAAGGAACTGGTCTTCTTTACAGATTCCGATCGGCAGTTCGACATCGGCGAGATCGACCGCTTCTTGCCGCGGATCGGCGAGGCGGACCTGGTGATCGGTTACCGGTATGCCCGCTCGGACCCCTGGCACCGGCGCTTTTTTGGCAACGGCTGGTCGTGGCTGGTGAACCTCCTGTTCGGCTATACCGCCCGCGACGTGGACTGCGCGTTCAAGCTGTTCCGGCGCGAGATTCTGGACGCCATCGAGGTGCGGTCGGGCGGGGCGATGTTCAGTGCCGAGTTCCTGGTGCGGGCCAAGGCCGCCGGCTATCGCATCGTCGAGGAGCCCGTCGGGCACTATCCCCGGGTGGCCGGCAGCCAGTCCGGCGCGCGGCCCGACGTCATTTTCCGCGCCTTTCGAGAGCTGTTCAAGATGCGCTGGGCGATGTGGACCGGCAGATGATGCACTCCTCGGCCGCCGCACCCGCCGCCATCGAGACTCCCATCGCTCCAGGCGAGCCGAGCACCTACCGGGTGCTGATGATCGCGCCGACCTCGTTCTTTGCCGACTATGGCTGCCACGTGCGCATCCGCGAGGAGGCGCGCATCCTCACCCGCCTGGGCAGCCAGGTGACCATCTGTACCTACCACAACGGCCGCGACATCGACGGGCTGGATATTCGCCGCACGATGTCGATCCCCTGGCGCAAGGGCTATGAGGTGGGGTCCTCGCGCCACAAGATCGCGTTCGACGCCCTGCTCTTCCTGCGCTCCCTCTCGGCCATGCGCGCGCTGCGACCAGACATCATCCATGCCCACCTGCACGAGGGGGCGCTCATCGGCCTGGCCCTCGCCAGGTTCTTTCGCGTGCCGCTGGTGTTCGATTTCCAGGGCAGCCTCACGAGCGAGATGGTCGACCACCGCTTTGTCTCGCCGAGCGGCCCCTTTTACCGGCCGCTACGCCGGCTGGAGCGGTTCATCGACCAGCACGCGCCACACATCATCACCTCGTCAGCGAACGCCGCTGCGCAACTGGCCGAGGATTTCGCCTGCGCGCCCCACTGCGTGACGCCGGTCGCCGACTGCGTGGACACCGAGGCGTTTCACCCCATCCCCGAGGTGGAACGGCTGCGGATCCGGCGGGCGTGGGGGATCCCCGAGGGGAGCACGGTGATCGTATACCTGGGCAAGCTGGCCGAGTACCAGGGCACCGGGCACCTGCTCCGTGCGGCGCAGCGGGTGTGCGCCGCACGACCCGATGTGCACCTGGTCGTCGGCGGGTATCCGTTCGTCGACGAGTACCGGCAGGAGGCCGAGGCGCTGGGGATCGGCGATCGGTGTACCTTCACCGGGCGCATTGACTATCAGCACGAGGCGCCGGGGCTCCTGGGGATGGCCGACGTGGCCGTGTCGCCCAAGATGTCGGAGACCGAGGGCGCGGGCAAGATCCTGAACTATATG
>JAAZBQ010000642.1 GCA_012513725.1 Chloroflexota bacterium | reverse complement strand
GACCCTAGAAACGGGGGAGGCACATGCCCCACGAACGCTTTCGCTTCCGAACGCTGGATGATCTGGTGGCCAAGGTCGAGGAACTCGGCCTGGACCTCCCGCTGGATACGGACCTCAGTCCCCTGGCCCGCCGCGTGCGCATCGGCCAAAAAGAGACCCCCAACGCCCTGGCCATCCACCCGATGGAGGGCTGCGACGGCACCGCCGAGGGCCGCCCGGACGATCTGACCATCCGCCGCTACCTGCGCTTTGCCCACGGCGGGGCGGGCCTCCTGTGGTTCGAGGCCACCGCCGTGATGCGCGAGGCCCGGGCCAACCCCCGGCAGTTGCTCCTCGTCGAGGAGACCGCCGACTCCTTTGCCCGCCTACGGGAGGACGCCCTGGCCCACGGCCGAGAGGCCAACGGCGCCGACTATGATCCCTATACCGTCATCCAGTTGACCCACTCGGGGCGCTACTCCCGGCCCGTCGACAAGCCGGCGCCGATCATCGCCCACCACGATGGCGTCCTCGACGGGGTCATGAACATCCCGGCGGATCACCCGCTGGTCACCGATGACTATCTCGATCGCCTGCAGGATCGCTACGTCGAGGCGGCCCGGCTCGCCGCGCGTTGCGGGTTCGACGGCGTGGACATCAAGTCCTGCCACCGCTACCTCCTGTCGGAACTGCTGGCCGCCCACACCCGCCCGGGCAAGTACGGCGGCTCGTTCGAGAACCGCACCCGGATGCTCCTGTCGGTGGTGCGCCGCGTTCGCGAGGAGGTGCCCGAGGTGGACATCACCCTGCGGATGAACGTGTTCGACGGGCACCCGTTCCCGTGGGGCTGGGGCGTCTCCCAGGAGGACGCCAACACGCCGGACATGACCGAGCCCCTGCGCCTCATCGGCCTCCTCCGCGAGGCGGGCGTGGCGCTGGTTAACGTGACGGTGGGGAACCCTTACTTTACGCCGCACATCAACCGGCCCTACGACCAGAACATCGTCGGCGCCCCGGTAACCGAGGAGCATCCGCTGGAGGGCGTGGCCCGCATCATCGATCTGGCGCGCCAGGTCAGGGAGGCCCATCCGGACCTCGTCGTGGTGGGCTCGGGATACTCGTGGCTGCGCCAGTACCTGGGGAACGCAGCGGCGGCCGTCCTGGGTCGGGGGTGGGCCGACATCGTCGGCGCCGGGCGCGAGGCGTTCGCCTACCCCGACTTTGCCCGCGACCTACTGAACGAGGGGGCCATGAAGACCCGCGGCGTCTGCGTGGCCTGCAGCCGCTGCTCGCAGATCATGCGCGACCACGGCCGCACCGGCTGCGCGATGTTCGACCGCGAGATCTACGGCCCGATCTACGAAGAGGGCCGCCAAGCCCACGCCTGAGCAAGCCAACGCAGAGACGCGGAGGGAAGAGAACGCAGAGACGCGGAGGGACGACGCAGAGGCGCGGAGAAGATAGGAGGGTCACGGCGAGGCGTGGACGGGTGAGCGCTCAGAGCACAAAGACTGCTTGATCGCCGTGCGCACAGAAAAGGACCTCCGGCTCGCACCAGCCATCGGGCTGTGCGCGCTGGAGGCCCCTTGCTGGAGTACGCGGACAGGGCCTCGCCAGAAGGATGGCGACGATCGCATCGAGTGCGATTAGCCTCTACGTCCTTGCCTGCCCTCTTCCTCTCCGCGTCTCTGCGTTCTCTTCCCTACGCGGAGAGGTCGCCTGCAGCCGGGAGGCCGCCGGCGGCGCGGGCGGCGCGGACGCCGTTCACGATGGCCAGCGCCACGGCCTCGGCGGCCATGTCCATCACCAGGGTCTGGTGGGCCTCCAGCTCATCCCCGGCGAGGGCGAACAGCGTGTCGCCGTCGAACAGAGTGTGCGACGGCCGCACGGCGCGGGCCAGCCCATCGTGGGCGGCCGCGGCCACCTCGTTGGCCTGGGCCACGTTCAGGCGGGCGTTGGTGGCCACCACCCCGATCACCGTGTTCGTGTGCGCCAGGACGTTGCGGATCAGCATTCCGCGCATCGCCTGCCGGGTGTCGGCAAACCCCCGGCCGATCGCCTTGCGCGCCCCGGCGATGATGGCGCCCGTCTCGGGGTCCACCACGTCGCCAAAGGCGTTCACCGCGATGAGCGCACCGACCACCAGCCGCCCGGCCCGCACCGAGGCGGTGCCCAGCCCGGCCTTCATCGCCCGGCTCATCCCCAGGATCTTGCCGACCGTGGCCCCGGCGCCGGCCCCGACGTTCCCCTGGGCGACGGGCCCATCATCCGCATCCTCGCAGGCGCGCTCGCCCATCGCGGCGTCCGGACGCACGTCGCAGGCGCCGATCCCGAGGTCGTAGAGCACCGCAGCGGGCACGATGGGCACCCGGGTCTGCCCCGTCTTGTAGCCGATGCCCCGGGCCTCCAGGCAGCGCATCACCCCATCCGCCGCGGCCAGGCCATAGGCGCTGCCCCCCGTCAGCACGATGGCGTGCACCTGCTCCACCAGCGTGGCGGGGCGCAGGAGGTCCGTCTCCCGGGTGCCGGGGGCCAGCCCGCGGACCGAGACGCCGGCCACCATCCCCTCGCCACACAGGACCACGGTGCAGCCGGTCAGCGCCTCCTCATGCGTGGCGTGCCCGACCCGAATGCCGAGAACGTCGGTGATCGCGCCGGGCGCCAGGTCGTCAGCCACGGTTCTTGGCCTCCAGGATGTCGGCCACCCGCCGGACGACGCGCTCGGCGACGTCGAACTTGCTCATCAGGGGCAGCGCCTCCTGGTGTCCGTTCGGGGTCAGGAGCACCACCCGGTTCGTGTCCACCTCGAACCCGCTGTCGGCGGCCGAAACGTCGTTGGCCACCATCAGGTCCAGCCGCTTGGCGCGCAGTTTGGCCGTGGCGTTCTCAAGAAGGCTCTCGGTCTCCGCGGCAAAGCCGACCACCGCCCCGGGCCGGCGCCCGTCGGGCTGGTCGGCCACCGAGGCGAGTATGTCAGGGGTCCGCTCCAGGGCCAGCGTCAGGCCCTCGCCCGCCGCTCCCTTTTTGATCTTTTGCGCGGCGGTCTCGGCGGGGCGAAAGTCCGCCACCGCGGCGGCCATGATCAGCGCGTCGCTACCGGGCAGCGCCTCCAGGACGGCGCGCTGCATCTCCGCCGCGGTGGTCACCGCGGTAATCTCTACCCCGTACACCACCGGCAGGGCGGTGGGGGCGTGGATCAGGCG
>JAAZBQ010000641.1 GCA_012513725.1 Chloroflexota bacterium | reverse complement strand
GTCATCGAAACGGACGTCCTGATCATCGGGGCCGGCATCGCCGGCACGACGGCGGCGCTGCGCCTCTCAGAGGACGGGCGCACGCGCATCACCATGCTGACCAAGTCGTCGAGCCCCCTGGAATCCAACACGTACTATGCCCAGGGGGGCATCATCTACGAGGGACACGAGGACTCGCCGGAGCAGCTGGCCGCCGACCTGATCCGCGCTGGCGACGGGATGAACAGCCGCAAGGCGGTGGACATCCTGGCCCACGACGGCCCCCGGCTGGTGCGCGAGTTGTTGATCGAGCGCTATGGGGTGCCCTTTACGCTGGACGCCGAGTTTCAGCCAGAGCGCACCCGCGAGGCGGCGCATTCCACGAGCCGCATCCTGCACGTGAACGACGCCACCGGCCGCGCCATCCAGGAAACCCTGGTAGAGGCCCTCCGGGAGCGGCCCAACATCCAGGTCCTCGTCGACCAGGTCGCGGTGGACCTCCTGACGCCGGCGCACCACTCGCTGGATCGCCTGGCGATCTACGAGCCGGTGTCGTGCGTGGGCGCCTATGTGTTCGATCCCGACGAGCAGATCGTGCGCACCATCGTGGCCAAGGTGACGCTGCTGGCCACCGGCGGGTTGGGGCAGGTGTTCCTGCACACGACGAATCCCGAGGGCTCCACCGGCGACGGGCTGGCGATGGCCTACCGGGCGGGGGCGCGGATCATCAACGCCGAGTACGTCCAGTTCCATCCCACGGCCTTTTTCCACCGCGGGCGGGCGCAGTTCCTGATCTCCGAGGCGCTGCGGGGCGAGGGGGCGCGGCTCCTGAACAACCAGCACGAGCCGTTCATGCACCGCTACGCGCCCGAGTGGAAGGAGCTGGCGCCCCGCGACGTGGTGGCCCGCTCCATCCACCAGGAGATGCTACACACCGGCGCCACCTCGATGTTCCTGGATATCGCCTCGGTGATGTCGCCCGAACGGATCCGCGAGCGCTTTCCCACCATCTATGCCTCCTGCATGGAGTACGGCGTGGACCCCACGGCGGAGCCGATCCCCGTGGTGCCGGCGGCGCATTATTTCTGCGGCGGCGTGTGGGTGGACGAGTGGGGGCGGACGAACCTGCGGCAGCTGTACGCGGCGGGCGAGGTGACCTGCTCGGGGGTCCACGGGGCCAACCGCCTGGGGAGCGCCTCGCTCCTCGAGGGGCTGGTGTGGGGGCACCGCAGCGCCGAGGATATTCTACGGCGCATCGACGACCTGCCGATGCCCAACCCGACGGACATTCCCCTCTGGCAAAGCGAGGAGGACGCCGAGCCTGCCGACCCCGCCCTGGTGGAACACGACATGGCCACCATCAAGCACACGATGTGGTATTATGTCGGGCTGGTGCGCAGCCAACGGCTATTGAGCCGCGCGCTGCGCGACCTGACGAACCTGCGGCAGGACGTCGACGCGTTCTACCGGACGTCGCAACTGAACCGCCGGATCATCCGGTTGCGGAACGCCGTGATCGCGGCGATCACCGT
>JAAZBQ010000640.1 GCA_012513725.1 Chloroflexota bacterium | reverse complement strand
GTCGAGACGGCGTCTTGGTCGCTACAGCCTGCGGCGGGTGCTGTTCCTGCTTTCGATCCTGGGGCCTGGGCTCATCACGGCCAGCGCCGACAACGATGCCCCGGGAATCGCCACCTATTCTATGGCGGGCTCCAACTTTGGCTACCGCTTTTTGTGGATCGTTCTGTGGATCACCTTTGGCGAGGTGGTCGTCCAGGAAATGGCCGCCAGGATGGGCGCCGCCACCGGCAAGGGGCTTACCGACCTCATCCGCGAGCGGTTTGGCCTACGCTTGACCTTTTACGTTGTCATCGGGCTGATCATTGCGAACCTCGGCACCACGGCGGCGCAGTTTGCGGGCGTGGCGTCCAGCGCGGAGCTGTTTGGCGTCTCCCGCTACATCGCCGTGCCGCTTGCCGCGGCCGCTGTCTGGTGGCTCGTCACGAAGGGTTCTTACCAGCGGGTGGAGAAGGTACTCTTGGTGCTCTCCATGTTCGCCGTGGCATACGTGGCTTCCGCCTTTCTGGTGCGGCCGGATTGGGGCCTCGTGTTGCGGCGCACCCTGGTGCCCTCCATCCAGTTCGACACCCAGTACATGCTGGCCGTGCTGGCCACGGTGGGGACGACCATCACCCCCTGGGCGGCGGTGTACATGCAGGCGTCCATCGTGGACAAGGGCGTGTCGATGCGCGATTTCCGCACGGCACGGGTAGACGTGGTGTTCGGCGCCGCGGTGGGCAACGTCGTCTCGGCGTTCATCATCATCTCCACGGCGGCGACGCTCTTTGCGTTGGGGATTCAGGTCGAGACGGCGGAGGAGGCCGCCCTGGCACTGGCGCCCGTGGCCGGGCATCTGGCGGAGGTGCTCTTTGGCGTGGGCCTGCTGGGCGCCTCGCTCCTAGCGGCCTCGGTGCTCCCGCTGGCGACGACCTATGCGGTGTGCGAGGTGTTCGGCTGGGAGCGGGGCATCGACCATCGGCCCCAGGAGGCGCCGGTATTCTACGGCCTGTACACCGGGCTGATCGTCGTCAGCGGCCTCATCGTGCTGATCCCAGGCCTGCGCCTGTTCGTCCTGATGTGGCTCTCGCAGGTGGCCAACGCCCTCCTGCTGCCGGTGATCCTCGTGTTGATGCTCAGACTGGCCAACGCCAGCGACCTAATGAAAGAGTGGCGGAATCGGCGCTGGATGAATGGGGTGGTCATCGTCCTCACCGTGCTGGTCAGTGCGGCGACGGTGGCGCTGGTGGTCGGTTTGTAGGCGCAGCGGCGGCGGGTCAGTGCAGCCCGCTGTCGACGATGCGCTCCGTCTCGCCCCACACCACCATCGGCGGCCCGACGAACGGCGATTCACCCTGCTCCAGGATCACGAACTGCCAGGCGGTGCTATCCAGGGCAGCGCCGCCCGGAACGCGGGCTTCGGCGGCCAGCGCGACGATCCAGGGATCGCCCAGGATATCCAGCGGCACCTGCTCGCAGACCATGTCGCGATCGGTCAGGGCCGACTCGGGGTCCAGTTGGTTGTACCCCGACCGGGCGCTAAAGTGCGCGACGCCGTCGGCGCTCACGGCCACCACCCGCAGGATGTAGCTCAGGGTGTTGGTGCGCCGCCCCCGCAGCCGAGTGCAGACGATCAGAGTATCCTCCTCGACGAGGGTGGCGTGGATGGCCGCCAGGTCGGCGGAGGGGACGTGCCGGCGCATGGGCTGGTCGCGCACCGGGTCGATCAGCACCGGCTCGATGGCGGCCTCGTCCGGGCCGAACCAGGTCGTGGGGAGAAAGACCTCGCCCTCCGCGAGCATCTGCAGGGGCCGAGGCCGCTCGATGACCGCGAACGACTCGGTGGTGCGGCCGAACTCGCGCAGGAACCCCCCGATCGTGCTCACCTGGCTGCGATGGGCCCGAATCGCCGTGCGCTTGCGGAGCACCTCCTCGTCGGAGAGGGTCAGCGACACCCAACGCGAGCCGACCTCGACAAAGGGCGGCGGCGGCAGCAGCCGGTCGGTCCCGTGCGGTGCGAACGCGGGCGGGAAGGGATAGTCGCCCACGTGCACCAGGTAGCCCAGGACGTCCGGCCGGTACTCGGGGTGCTCCGCCTCGACGTAGGCGAGGGCCAGCCGGGTAAAGGCGGCCAGCGTCCAGTGATCGGGGTGCTCATCCGCCGGGTGTGGGATCACCAGCAGGTCGGGCCGATAGTCGTGTAGCAGGGTAATCAGATCGCCGAGGAGCGCGTCGCCCGAGTACATGGCGTCGGGGTTGTAGGTCAGCGCGTAGGGGCTGTGGTCGGAGCGGATGTACGGCGAGCGAAACGGCAGGTCGTTGCTCCAGTAAGTGGTCCAGAGCGAGGCGAGGCCCCGATCGGGATAGGACAGGAAGGTGAGGCTTTCCTCGGGCAGTCCGAGGAGGCGGATGGCAGCCAACGATTCTTGCTGGCGGAGGCTACCCATCCGGCGAAAGGCCGTGCTGATGGGGAACATACGGACCTCGCGCATCGCGGCCCGCACATAGCCATCGCCGTTCGTGGCGACGACCACCCGCACCTCGCTGCCCGCGTTGTGGGCGGCCATCATGAGCCCGGCACAGCCGATGGTCTCATCGTCGGCATGGGGGGCCAGCACCAGCAGGCGCTCGTACGCCCCGGCGTCCAACTCTTCGAGGTCCGTGAGCAGCAGGAGGGCCAGGTCAACGTAGGGCGAGGAGCCTAGGAGGCCGGCGAGGAACATGACGACCAGGGCGACCGTCGCCACACGCGCCCATCGTCGCGTGATCATGGTGCACCAGGCTGAGGCAACGCCCAGGCCAGTGGCAGGGGCGGCCGTCGAGCGGATGCGTGCCAGGGTGCGCCGGTCGGGTCCATGGGAGGCCTCTCTCTGCTACGCCGCAGGTTGCCATGTTATGTGCAGGGAGATTATACCGCGGATTCGCGCCGGCACCAAGTAGAAGCGGTTGCCGGGTTCGAACTGGCCGTCTGGCCTGTCCCACGCCGGTTGACACCTCCGCGTCCCGCGACTACCCTCTTCCCCGACGTGCTTTGGCCCGACGTGGCGTGCTCCATCCCGAGCATCCGTGGTCGCCGCACGCCGAACGGGCCGATCCGTATGGTTGGGCTGATAGAGAGCGGGGGAGTGGGCGATGGTGGGTCTGGAGCGCGCATTCGACTTGGCGGGCAAGGTGGCCGTCGTCACGGGCGGCAGCGGGGTGCTATGCGGCGCGCTGGCACGGGCCCTGGGCGCGCAGGGGGCTGCAGTCGTCGTCGTGGCGCACAGCCGCCTGGAGAGGGCCCAGGCGGTGGCCGAGGAGATCGTGGCCGACGGCGGGCGGGCCCTGGCGCTCGAGGCCGATGTGCTCCGCAGGGACTCTCTCCACGCCCTCGCCGACCGGGTCCTCGCTGCCTACGGGCGGGTCGACATCCTGGTGAACGGCGCCGGCGGCGCCAAAAAGGAGGCCACCACCAGCGCCGAGATCTCCTTCTTTGATCTGCCCGAGGAGGCGGTCCGCTGGGTGATGGACCTCAACTTCCTGGGCACCTTCTTTCCCTGCCAGGTGTTCGGCCGGCAGATGGTGGCGCAGGGTAGCGGCGCCATCCTGAACATCGCCTCCATGGGAGCCGTCCGCCCCCTGACCCGCAGCGTGGCCTATTCGGCAGGCAAGGCCTCCGTGGTGAACTTTACCCAGTGGCTGGCCGTTCACATGGGCCAGGAGTATTCGCCCAACATCCGGGTGAATGCCCTGGTGCCCGGCTTTTTCCTCACCGAGCAAAACCGCTTCCTCCTCTATGATCAGGAGACGGGGGCGCTCACCGAGCGCGGCCAACGGATCATCGACCACACGCCGATGGCCCGGCTGGGTCAGCCGGAGGACCTCGTGGCGCCGGCGCTGCTGCTCCTCTCCGATGCGGCGACCTTTGTGCATGGCGCCACGCTCGTCGTGGACGGGGGCCTGGGCGCCTACGGCGGGATCTAGCCCGGCGGCGCGGACCCGCGAGGTGCCCCCGCCGCTGGTTCCTCGGTGCCGGCGATGCGCGGGTCAGTCGCGCACGGCCTGTACCACCATCTCCAGCGTCTTGCGCAGGGCCAGGTTCCCGTAGGCGGCGAGTTCCGGCGACTCCGGCGTCCCCGCCTCGGGGCTCGGCGGCGGGAGGGGCATGCCGGTGTCGGCGGTGCCGTACTGGCCGTTCCTGCCGCCCATCTTGTACGCCACCAGGTCCAGCGAGGGCACCACGTACAGCGCATGGCCGCCCGAGCCGCTCTTCCAGAAAGTGTCCCGCGGGGACTCCGGCCAATCCCCCGTGCCGTTCACGTTGAACTGCAACGAGTAGGCATAGTGGGGCTGGAAGGGCGAGGGGTTCGCGCAGTGGCGCACGTACTCCTCGGGCACCACCTGCCTATCTCCCCAGCGCCCCCCGCGCAGCAGGAGGTACAGGAAGCGCAGGACGTCCGTCGCCCGCGGGGCGATGCCCCCGGCGCCCGGGGTGTGCGTGACGTCCCGGTGCTGCCGGTAGCCCCAGCCAAAGGGGCCCCACCCGATGGGCCCTGCGATGTGCCGCCGGACGAACTCCTCGAGTTCGCATCCCGCCAGGTGGCGCAGGATCATGGACACCAGGTGGATGGAGGAGGAGGCGTAGGAGTACCCGCCCCCCGGCGGGCACCACAGGGTGCGTGCGCTCACCAGGTGGCCGCTCCCGTCCACGGCGTCGCGGTGCCCGGCGGCGATGTCATCCACCATGGCCTGCCAGCCGTCCGTCCCCAGGGGATCGATGGTCACGAGCTGGCCGCGGACGTAGGAGGGGTTGTTCCCCCGGATGCCGGCGGAGAAGGCCAGCAGCTGGCCCAGCGTGATGTCTTTCTTGCTGGGGTCCGTCAGGGGGAAGGCCACCTCCGGCAGGTAGTCCGGCGTCCACACCCGCTGCTCCAGCCCCTCGGGAAAGCACTCGGGCTGCTGGGCCATCAGGATGCCCATGGCGATCGACGTGAAGGACTTGCCGCAGGAGGCCATGTTCGGCGTCGCCTCCCGGGAGGCCAGGCCAAAGTAGCGCTCGTAGACCAGCCAGCCCCTCCGCGCCACCAGGAGCCCCCCGTTCGGCAGGCACGTCTGGAGGTAGCGATAGGCCTCGTCCAGGCGCGCCTTGTCCATCCCGGCCACGCGGGCGATCTCCCTCTCGCCGCGGAGCGCTCGCCAGCCGCCCTCCGCGTCCGGCGGGGGCACGTACGCCTCGGCGTCGCCCTGCTGCCCGC
>JAAZBQ010000639.1 GCA_012513725.1 Chloroflexota bacterium | reverse complement strand
GCCGCCTCGGTGCGCGTCGGGGTGTACCGGCGGCAGGGGATGGAGCACCTGGCGGCGCTGGACGCCGCCGGCAACGACGTGGGCACCGGCCCGGCCATCGCCCGGGTCCGCGTGGCCGCCGGCCGACCGACCGTATCGGCGCCCGCCCAGCCCCTGGACCTGCGCTTTGGCGAGGCGATCGCGTTGGAGGGCTACGATCTGACCCGCGTCGACACGGAGGACGGCGATATGCTGGCCGTCACCCTCCACTGGCGCCGTCACGGCCCCGTGGCGGGCGACTGGACGGTGTTCGTGCACCTCCAGGACGAGGTGGGCAACCTGATCGCCCAGGACGACGCGCAGCCCGTGCGGGGCGACTATCCCACCTCTTATTGGGACCTCGAGGAGGCCGTCGCCGACGAGCACCTCCTGGTGCTCCCCGACGACCTGCCCGCCGGCCGCTACAACCTGCACGTGGGCCTCTATACGCTGGGCAGCGAAGAGCGCCTCCCGGTGACGGGGCGCGAGTCGCGGGGCGACTATGCGGCCATCGGGACCCTCACCATCGAAGGTCCCTAGCCGTGGGTGGGCACCCAGCAGGGCCCAGCGGCACCGGGCGGCCCTGGCGGCGGCGGGGGCTGGTGCTCCTGATCGCGCTCGCCGCCTTGAGCATGTACCTCTATCGCATCGAGGCCAAGAGCATCTGGTGGGATGAGAGCCTCAGCCTCTACCGCGCCCAGCAGGACGTGCCCACCATCCTCTCCGGGCAGATCGTCTATGGCGGCGTGGCCAGCACCGACCAGCACCCGCCGCTGTCCTTTTTGGTGCTCCACGCCACCACGCGGCTGCTGGGCGAAAGCGACTGGGCCCTGCGTTTCCCCTCTGCCGTCTGCGCCGTGCTCCTGGTGCCCCTGCTGTACGCCGTCGGCACGCGACTACGCAACGCCCAGGCCGGCGTCATCGCCGCGCTGATCGGCGCCGCCTCGCCCTTTGTGCTGTGGTATGCCCAAGAAGCGCGCATGTATACATTGGTGACGTTTCTCGGCCTCCTGGCACTCTACTCCCTGTGGCGCGCGGTGGTCGAGCGACGCTGGGCGTGGGGCCTGGGCTTTGGGCTGTCGGGCTCGGCGGCCCTGGCCACCCAGTACCTGTTCGCCCCTGTGCTGGCAGCACAGGTGGGCCTGGGCGCCCTGCTGTGGCTGGCCGTGCGCCCCGCGGGCGCCGGGCCGCTCCCACGGGGATGGCGCCCGGCCCCGGGGGTGTGGGCCGGCATCGGCGTGCTCGGCGTGGCTGCCGCGCTGGTGGGGCGGCAGGCGATGGGGGTGATGGCCAACCCGGCCATCGGTCGCGAGCACGTGGCCCTCATCGAGATGCTGCGCGACACCCTGAACGCCTTTAGCCTGGGCGCCACGGTGGATCCGGCGTCCGTGCTGGGGCTGAACTTCGCCTTTTTGGCCGTCTTTGTGGCCGGGGCCGTGTCGTTGTGGCGACGCCCTCCCGCCGACCTGGCCAAAGCGGGCGCCGCGCCGTCCTGGGCCGCGCGCCTCGCCGGGCCCCTCGGGCTGCTGGCCATCGTCCTGGCGCCGGTGATGGCGATGTGGGCCTACTCGCTGCTCATCCGTCCCATCTACATGGGCAGCCGCTATGTGATCATGGCCAGCCCCGCGTTCTACCTGGGGTTGGCCGTCGGCGCCGAGGCGCTCTGGCGCCGGCGGCGCCTGGCCGGGGGGCTGCTGGTCGCCGGGATGGTGGTGGCCATGGGCGTCTCCGACGTCCGCTACTTTTCTCATCCCGCCTACCGCACGAAGGAGGACCACCGCTCCGCCGCCCGGCACGTGATGGCCCACGAAGCCGCGGGAGATGCCATCCTCCTGACGGCGCCGGAGAACATCACCGCTTTTCGCCACTATTACGCCGGTGACCTGCCCGTCTACCCCGTGCCCAGTGTGCCCCTCTCGGGCCAGCAGCCGCCGGAGGTGATCGAGGCCGACCTACGCGCCGTCCTGGAGCAGGGTTACCGCCGGGTGTGGCTCGTGCACTGCCGGACGCAGTTCTCCGACCCCGAAGACGCCGTCACCCGCTGGCTGGATGCACACACCCTGCTCCTGGAGCGCACAGCCTATCCCAGCGTGGGCTCCTGGGCGACGGTGAGCGCCTACCGGCCGACGTCGCCCGTTCAGGAGGGCGGTCCCCCCGCACCCGCCCTGGCCGTCTACGAGGAGCGGCTGGCCCTGGAAGGGGCAGATCTCGCCTACCGGGACGCCGAGGGGAACATGGTGGAGCGGCAAGCGGGCTCGCCGCCCGGGGCGGCCCCGGTGACGGCCGGGCGCTCGGTGACGGTCTCGCTGACCTGGCGCCCCCTGGCGCCGCTGGGGCGCTACAAGGTCTCGCTGCGCCTCCTGGACCCCCAGGGGATCGCCCGGGCGCAGGTGGACCGGCTGCCCTACATGTACCTGCCCACCGACGAGTGGCCGCTGGGCAGCGTCGTGCGGCAAGAGGCCTACCTGCGGATCCCTGCAGGGACGCCCCCTGGCGAGTATGCCTTGCAGATGGTGGTCTACGAGGAGGAGGATGGCCGCTCGCTGGCCGTGCGCCGGGAGGACGCTCCCGAGGAGGCCCACACCCTGGACCTCGGCACGGTGGCGGTGGCGCGGGACGAGGACAGCCTCACGCCGCGAGACGTCCTGCCGGAGGGCATCTCCATGCCCCGTCTGGCGGCCCGCTACGGCCGCGACCTGGAGCTGTGGGCCTGGCGCGCAGCGCCGGAGGCGCTGGATGCCGGCGGACGGTTGTTCCTGAACGTCCTGTGGCGGGCGCGCCGGGCGCCGGCCGAGGATTACCAGTTGGTGGTGAACCTGGCCGACGAGGCGGGCCGCGTCTGGCACACCACCACACATCCCCTGACGGGGGTGAACTATGCCCCCACCCGGTGGCGGGCCGGGGACCTCCTGGCCGGTGCGGTGGCGGTCGATCTGCCCCCCGACGCGCCACCGGGCCGCCACACCGTGCACCTGCTGGTGCGCGGCCCCCAGAGCGGAGAGTTCCTGTGGGTGGGCCGGGGCCCCTGGCCCTGGACGGGCCGCGCCCTCCGGGCGGGCGCGTTCATCGTGCGTTGAGCACCTACGCCGACGCACCCGTGGCGATGGCCACCATGCGGGCGCGGGTGAGGCGCACCAGGTCGGCTACGGGCACCTGGAGGTTGATGCCCCGCTCTCCGGCAGAGACCAGGATCTCGTCGTACGCCTGCGCCGAGGCGTCCAGG
>JAAZBQ010000638.1 GCA_012513725.1 Chloroflexota bacterium | reverse complement strand
GGGGAGGCCCCGCAGGTAGGCGCAGTCCACCGGGCGGACGTCCTCCCACACGTGGCCCTCGGCGAGGAGCGTGTCGATGTCGCGGATCCAGCGTTTCTCGCCGCCCTCCAGGCGGTAGATGTGTGGGCTGCCCTCGCACTTGAGGAGCACGTGCACCGGGCTGCCGACCTCGAACTTGGCCAGAAACGCGTCCTCGACGATGTGAACGTCGCCCCAGGTGAGGCCGCGGTGCTCGAACGCATCCATGCTGCTGATCCAGCGCAGCCGGTCGTTCTCCAGGACATAGATCTCCGGTCCGCTGCCCTTGACTACCAGCCCATTGCGGATGACGAGGGCGGCGGAATCGGGCAGGGCCCGCGCCAGGCTGGCGCCGTAGGTGGTCACCGGCACGTTCATCACCAGCACCAACCCGGCGATGACCAGGAGAAAGCGCAGGAGCAGGCGATCCATCCCGATGGACGGCACCCGGGCGGGGGGTGTCCAGCCCTCCTCACCGGGGCGCGGCGGCCGGGTAGGCGCCTTGCGGGCCGCCGGGGGCGCTTGTGGGTGTGCAGTGCGGGGGGCTCGGGGCGCTTCTTGCGCCTCCGCCGCCTCTGCCGGCGCGGGCGAAGGTGCCTGGCGGGTGGCCTCCTGCCGCGGTGCGCCGGCGCGACCGGGGACCGGTGCGCTGCGGGCTGCTTGCCGCTCGGCGAGGGCGTCGAGGAGCAGGTCGAGGAGTTCGTCGGCCTTGTGTGGGGCGCTGCGAGGCGTCTTGTCTTCCATGGCGACCTCCTAAGCGACCGTGAACAGGCCGAGCATCTCGCCGATGCTGGTCAGGACGTTCGAGTAAAAGTTGCCGCCCAACTGGCGAAAGACCTCAAAGCGCATGCTCGGCGCGCCGATAAAGGGGCGCAGGGTCCAGGCCATCTGGCTGCCCACCAGGGCGTACATGAGCACCCACAGAACCGCCACCCGCCGGCGGGCCCCGGCGACGCGCATCCCCTCGGCCAGGAACCCCACGCCGATGGCGCCCGCCACGCCGAAAAAGGCCACGTTCAGGAGCTTGAAGAACTGGTACCCGCTGGTGGTTAGCAGGAAAAAGAGCGAGATAGGGGCAAAGGCCAGGAGGATCACCGAGGTCACCGTGATCGCCGTGAACACCAGTGCGATGTTCTGGCGCAGCCCCTGGTTCGAGCCGTACAGGATGTTGAAAAAGTACAGCGTCGGCGACGTGAGGGCCGCGGTGGCCAGAAAGAGGATCGGCAGCTTGACGGCTGAGGAGATGGCCTGCAGGACGCTGTGGGTGGAGCCGAGCACCGCGCCATAGACCGCCAGGAACACGATGCTGGAGACCAGCATGGCCTGGGTCTTGGCCGAGAGCCCCACCCCGTCGCGAATGGCGAGGAGATAGTGGTAACGGTTGCGCAAGATGGTCTCGATGATGCCGAGGCTCTCGCGAAACCGGCCGCCAGTTCCCCGAGATACGGCGTCTACTGCGTCGGTGGATTCCGTCATGGTGTGTCGTCCTTCCTCGTGTGCGTTGCACTCTGCCCTCTAGACGATGCGGTGCGCGGGCGGGTTCCCCTCCCCTTCCCGAAAGGTTCTTGCCTTTCGGGAAGGTTCCGAAATCCGGGAACCTTCCCGGACCCGAAGGGCAAGGCAGCTTCCGGGAAGGGGAGCGTCTCGGGAAGGGATGCCGCTAGAAGCCGTAATCGAACATCCGCGTGTAGGATTCGTAGCGCACCGGCGGGATGTCGCCGCGCTCGGCGGCGGCCCGCACGGCGCAGCCGGGCTCGTGGGTGTGGGTGCACGGCGTGAACTGGCAGGTGTTCAGGTAGGGCTCGAACTCGGGAAAGAAGGCCTCCAGCTGCTCGGGGTCGATATCCCACAGCCGGAACGTTCGCAGCCCCGGGGTGTCTGCCACAAAGGTATCGGGCTCGGGGGTCAGGAGCCGGGCGACGACGGTGGTGTGGGTGCCCTTGTCGGTGTACTCGCTCACCTCGCCGACCTCCAGGTCCAGCTCGGGCCACAGGGCGTTCAACAGGGAGGACTTGCCCACCCCCGAGGGGCCCGTGAGCACCGAGAGCCGCCCGCGGAGCGCCTCGTGGAGCGTCTCCAGCCCCTCGCCGGTCGTCACGCTGGTGGGGATCACAGTGTAGCCCAGCCCCTCGTAGAGCCGCGCGATGTCCAGGTCCTCCTCGTCCTCGACGAGGTCCACCTTGTTGGCCACCATCACCACGGGTAACTCGACGGCCTCGCAGGCCACCAGGTAGCGGTCCAGCATCAGGGGGTTGGGGTGGGGGTTCAGGAGGGAAAAGATCACCAGGACCTGGTCGGGGTTGGCCATGATGACCTGCTCGGTGTGCTGCTCGGGCGGGGTATAGCCGCCCCGGGGGCGCCGGGTGCGGGGGGGCGGGGCCTGGCGGGAGAGGACCGAGCGGCGGGGGAGCACCTCCTCGATGATGCCGGTGCCCTCCTCGCCCGGGGTCCACAGCACGTCATCGCCGATGGCGATGATCTTGGTATCCAGCCGCTCGCGCTTCATGCGGCCGCGCATGGAGCAGTCCACCTCGCGGCCGTCGTCGAGCACGTAATAGTGGCCGCCGTGGACCCGGACAATGACTCCTCGCTTGGGCTCCGTCACCTAACACTCCTCAGGCGTCACCGCATCTGCAGGCTCGCCGGGTCGGTAGAGTAGGCGGAGGCGGGCGGCGTCCAGCGTCGGTAGCGCAGCAGGGCCCGCAGGGCGGGCAGGCCATCCTTCCAGGGCGACAGCTTTTTCTGCTCCCGGGGCGCGTAGGAGATGGGCACCTCGTGGATCGTATGGCCCTGGCGGATGATCTTGGCCGTGATCTCGGGCTCCAGGTCAAACCGGTTGCACTCCAGGTCCAGCCGCTGGGCGATCTCGGCGGTCATCACCTTGTAGCACGTCTCCATGTCGTGCAGGCGCACGCCATAGAGGATGTTGGTCAGCCAGGTGAGCAGGCGGTTGCCCCAACGCAGCAGGAACTTTTGCCCCTCCAGGTTGCGCACGCCAAACACGACCTGCGCGCGTCCCTCGCGGATCGGCTCCACGAGCGGCGCATAGTCCTGGGGATCGTACTCCAGGTCGGCGTCCTGGATGATCACCACGTCGCCGGTGACGGCCTTCAGGGCGGTGCGGATGGCGGCCCCCTTGCCCATGTTCACCGGGTGGCGGATCACCCGCAGGCCGGGGACGTCGATCTCTTCCAGGATGCCGGCCGTGCCATCGTGGGAGCAATCGTCGACGACGATGATCTCCTTGGGGATGGCCACGGCGGAAACCCGCCGGAGGATGGCGTCCAGGCCGGCCTCCTCGTTGAACACGGGCATGAGCACGGATAGTTTCATCGCCTCTTCCTGTGGTGGTGGGGTTCTCGTGGGTGCAGACGGTGGTAGAGGCCCCCTACACGGCAGGGCGCAGCGTCGCCCCTCGGCGTCGCAGCCGTCAGTATAGCGGACCCGCGACCGGGCCACAAACCCGCGCGTCGATCTCCAGATCCCCCCGATGGCGGTCGGCGGGGCCGGCTTGACGCGCGGTGATGGTCACCTATAATGCCCATGTCGATCAGGCCGCGTAGCGTGAGAGGAAAGGGGGGTGCTCGATGGCAGTCTATCACCAGAGTCCGCTGGCCCTGCATCGAGCGCACCGGCTGCTAGAACGCTGACCGACCCTCACGCCCACGCGTAGGTCCGATCCGCACTCTGGCCATGGGCGCTCCGCCCGTGGCTTTTTGCGTCTCTGGCGCATTCCGCATCCCGAACGTATACGCGGCCACGGGCACCCGACCCGTGGCTGTTTTGCGTCTGCGCGGTGGCACGCCATCACCGACACGTTTTCGGGAGGCATCGATCGATGAGCCCTCGGTTCCAACGACTCGTCTCGTACTATCGACCCTATCGCGGCCTGCTCCTGGCCGATCTGGCCTGCGCGTCCGCCGTGGCCGGCATCACGCTGCTCCTGCCCCTCTGCATCCGCTACATCACCGTGAACGTCCTGGAGGGCGGAGTGGCCGATCCCCAGGCGCACATCCTCGGCGCCGGCGTCGTGATGCTGGCCCTCATCGCCGCCCACACCGCCTGCAACTATTTCGTGGACTATCGGGGCCACGCCATGGGCGCCCTGATGGAAACGGACATGCGCCGCGAGCTGTTCGACCACTACCAAAAGCTGTCGTTTCGCTTTTACGATGGCCAGGCTACCGGGCAACTCATGTCGCGCATCACCCACGACCTCCTCTCCCTGACCGAGCTATTCCATCACGGCCCGGAGGACGTGGTCATCAACACCGTCAAGCTGATCGGCGCGACGGTCATCCTGCTGGGCATCAACCCCCGCCTGGCGTTGGCGCTGCTGGCCTTCCTGCCCGGGATCGCCGTGTTCGTCCTGCGCTACAGCAAGCGGGTGCACGCCGCCCTCCGCGAGAACCGGGAGCGGATCGGCGACGTGAACGCCCAGGTGGAGGACAGCCTGGCGGGCATCCGGGTGGTGCAGTCCTTTGCCAACGAGGCGGAGGAACGGGAAAAGTTCGGCCGGGCCAACCGCCGGTTCCTCGAGAGCCGCACGCACACCTACCGGACCGAGGCCGTGTTCTCCCAGGGCACCGGGGCGTCCGCCCAACTCCTCACCGCGGCGGTGGCGGTGTTTGGCGGTCTGGCCATCACCGGCGGCTCGCTGGGGCTGGCCGATCTCATCACCTTTCTCCTCTACATCGGGAACCTCATCCAGCCCCTCCTGGGGTTTGCCCACACCACCCAGCAGTACCAGGAGGGGATCACGGGGTTCGAGCGCTTTATGGAGATCATGGAGATCGCGCCGGATATCGAGGATCGCCCGGAGGCCCGGGATCTCCCCGCCCTGCGGGGCGACATCACGTTCGATCGCGTGGGGTTTCGCTACCACGATCGCCACGACGCCGTGCTGCGGGACGTCTCCCTGCGCATCGGTGCGGGCGACCACGTGGCGCTGGTGGGCTCCTCGGGGGTGGGCAAGACGACGCTCTGTTCGCTGATCCCCCGGTTCTACGAGGCCAGCGAGGGGCGGGTGCTGGTGGATGGCGTGGACGTCCGCGACATCACCCTACGCTCGCTCCGCCGGCAGGTGGGCATCGTCCAGCAGGACGTCTACCTGTTCGCCGGCACGGTGTGGGAGAACATCCGCTACGGCAGGCCGGGTGCCACGGACGAGGAGATCATCGCCGCGGCCCAGCGCGCCAACGCCCACGCGTTCATCATGGGGCTGCCTCAGGGCTACCACACGGACATCGGCCAGCGGGGCGTGCGGCTCTCCGGCGGGCAGCGCCAGCGACTGAGCATCGCCCGGGTGTTCCTCAAGGATCCCCCCATCCTGATCCTGGACGAGGCCACCAGCGCCCTGGACTATGAGAGCGAGCAGGCCGTGCAAGAATCGCTGGAGGAGTTGGCCCGGGGGCGCACGACGATCGTCATTGCCCACCGCCTCTCCACCATCCGGCGCGCGCAGCGGATCCTGGTCCTCACCGACTGCGGGATCGAGGAGCAAGGCACCCACGACGACCTGATGGCCCGGGAGGGGGCCTATGCGCACCTGTACGCCCTGTAGTTGGGCGGCGAGGAGCCGCTACACGGCGCCTGGCCCGCACGATGGCCTTGTTTCGCGACCGGGAAATCTCTCTGGGGGCTGCAAGAAATCGCCCGCCCACTACGTATATAGAGCAGAGGGTGCCCACAGAAAGATGCTCGTAGGCCTGCGGCGAAAGGAGGGGACCGTTGACCCCGCGCCATGATGACGAACTCGTTGCCCAGTGCCAGGGCGGCAGCCAGGAGGCGTTTGCCCGTATCGTCCGCCAGTACCAGGACGCCGTGTACAGCGTCTGCTACCGGATGATGGGCAACCCGACCGAGGCGGAGGATCTGGCCCAGGAGACGTTCCTGCGCCTGTACCGGTCGCTGGACCGCTTCCGCCGCGGCTCCCGCCTGCGCCCCTGGCTGCACAAGATCGCGATGAATCTGTGCCTCGATGCGCTGCGCAAGCGCAAGGCGGCCACACTGCCGCTGGATGATCCGGGTGAGGGCTCCTATGAGCCCCGCAGCCCCAATGGGGACACTTATCCGGAGGAAACGTACCTGCGACGCGAGCGACGCCTCGACGTCCAGGAGGCGCTCCTCCGCCTACCCGGCGACTATCGGGCGCCCCTGGTCTTGCGCTACCTCGGCGAGCACTCGTACAAGGAGATTGCCGAGATCCTCGGCGTGCCGGTGAGCACCGTCGAGACGCGCCTGTTCCGAGGCAAAAAGATGCTGGGCCAGATCATGAGCTCCCCGGAGGGGGAGAGGAGGGGAAATGCACTGCACTTGGAAGGAGAGCGAGGCGTATCGTTACGCTGAGGGCTCCCTGGAGCCCCAGCGCGAGGAGGCCTTTGCCGACCACCTGCGGACCTGCGCGATCTGCCGCGAGCGCGTGGCCGAGGCGCAGCGGGTCGAGGGTCTGCTCGGCGCCCGCCTGACGCCGGTGGCCGCGCCGGTGACGTTGGCCTCGCGAGTGGCAGGCGCTGTGGCCCTCGAGCGGGAGGAGGTGCGCGGCGACCGGCGCCGGCCGTGGTTCCCCAACTGGGAGTGGCCGCAGGCGCTCCGCGGCAGGGCCGCATCCCTGGCGCTGTCGGGGCTGGCGCTCGTCCTGGCGCTGAGCCTGACGGCCCGCCTCGTGGCGCCGGGGGCGGTGACGGCCCTGGTGCGGCAGATGCTCTACTTTGTGCCTGGCCTGGGGATCGAGCAAGTCGGAGACGGCACGCTGGTGGCGAAAGGTCCCGTGAGCGTGGAGGTGGGCGGCACGACCTTTGCCGTCGAGGCCCTGGTGTCCGACGGCGAGCAGACCACCGTCAAGTACGCCATCGCCGGACTGCCCGGCGGCAAGGGGGGCTGGGGCGAGTCGCGGGGCGGCGAGCGCCCGCTGGTGCTGCGGGTGGATGCGGAGCGCGAGTACATGCTCCTGACCCAGCACGCCGGCTATGGCGGGGGCCCCGAGGAGACCACCATCAGCGGGGAGATGATCTTCCCGCCGGTGCCAGCCGAGGTGCGGGGCGTCGAGCTGATCGTCCCGGTGGACTACCTTGTGCCGCCCGCGGTGTTGCCGGGGAGCGACTCGATGACCTGGGCGCTCTCCATCCCGCTGGTGCCGCCGGCGGAGAGCAGCCTGCCCGCCGCCACCCCGCAGTCCGCGGAGGCGACGGTCGAGGGCATTACCCTGCGCGCGGCGGCCAGCGCCGTGGACGCCGACCGCACCGTCATCCTCGTGGAGGGCGAGGCGGAGGGCGACGCCCTGCTGCGGACGCTGGGGCGCAACGGCGGCGACCCCGCCGACGCGGCCATCCTGCGCGACGAGCAGGGGCGCGAGTACCGCCGCCAGACCGAGGATGGAGTGATTCGTCATCAGCAGCCGTTCCGCCAGGACCTGTACTTTGAGCCCCTGGCCCGGGGCGCCGCGACGTTGACCTTCGAGGTGCCCGTGGTGCAGGTGATGATGGACGACGCGGTCGAGGTGACCATCCCGATCGCCGGGTGGGCGCTGGGCGAGGATATGGCCCTGGACCGCACGGTGGAACTGGCCGGCTACCCGGTGCGCCTCGTGTCGGCCCGAGTGGACCACGATCCGTCGTCGGACGATGAGCGCCTCTGGCTGTACGTCGAGGTGGACCTGGGCCCCGAGGTCGAGGGACGCACGCTGGCCGCGTTCGGGGTGGATTCGCTGTCCGGCGGCGGGCCGACGATGATGAGCCTCGGCCGGATGGATGGGCAGCAGATGACCATGTT
>JAAZBQ010000637.1 GCA_012513725.1 Chloroflexota bacterium | reverse complement strand
CGCCCGCCGCCACTGCCACATCTATGTGGATACCGACCCGCTGGCAGAGGCACAGGTGCTGGAGGTCGTCGTGCGCGCGCTGATGCACCGAACGCCTTGGGGGGCCGAACCCAAGGGGTGATGAGGCACCTACTGACCTTCCTCTGCTCAGAAACTTGACTCGGGAACCCTCGACGGACGGCCGCGAGGATCCATCTTGTGAATCCTGTGCATCCTGTCTGCCTTCCGCGGTTTCTTGCGCCATGGGTGCCGCCGCGGCGACATGGGCTATTCAGGAGGAAGTCAGGGTCAGCGTGATGCGCAGGCGATCCTCCCAGGCAAACCCATCAGCGTCCCCCTCTTGTTCATTGAGGTCCACCGCTGTCGTGATCTCTGTGCCGGCGCGCAGTTCCTCGATCGGGATGCGGAGGAGCACGACGCCGCTCTGCACGATGTCCAGCATCGAGTCGGCAGCGTCCGGCGCCCGTTCGGCATCGGCATAGTGGTAGGTCTCGTACGAGATCGCGTGCCGGCCTTCGGGGATCCTCCAGTCCGGCAGGCAGGGACACTCGGGCATCGGGGGACGCTCGTAAGCGACGTCGGCCGCCCCGTAGAGCACGAGGGCCTCATCGCCATAGATGCGGATGTGGAACTCGGGCGCCTCGAGAGGGTCGTCGAAGGGCAGTTCGCTCTCCCAGTTGAACGTCAGGTTGTGCTCGGCACCGCAGGGACTGAAGCAGTGATCCCGGCCGTAGCCGTGACCCCGATCGAAGGTCTCCTCCGCGGGCGCCCATCCCAACGTCGTCGACAGGTGTCCCTCGGCGCTGTGCCGCCAGGCCAGAGACCACGAGAGGACCTCCCCTCCGCCGGCCGTCTCGCGATGGTCGGTCTCTACCTCGGCAACCATGGAGATGGGGATGCCGCCGATGGGCACGAGGGGCAGCGCTGCGCCCTCGCCCCCCAGGAGCCTGCCAACGTCCTGCAGCGCACAGCCCCCCATCGTGAGTGCAAGCGTCAGGATCAGGAGTAAGCAGCGAATGACGGGGCTCATGTCCTCTGTCCTTTCTGTTTGCGGGCGGGACCTGGGCCTACTGTAGCACATCCCTTGCCGGAGGGCAGGCAACGCGCCCCTGCACCCTCTCCGGCGCCCGACAGAAGACTGCGGCGGACTCGAAAGAGTTTGACTCAAGCCCCGTCCATTTGACCGCTGGGGTCGACGCCCTATAATAACAGCGTGTTACCAGACGCGCAGGCAACACCCGTTCGGGTGTTGTCTTTTGTTCCCATCTGGATTAGGAGACGAACTGCATGGCGCGGCGAGACATCCAACTGCTCATCCTGATCGCCCTCGTAACCCTCTTTGCCGGGTACATCGCCTGGCCCACCGACCCCGGTTTGGGATTCCTGGGCGTCCAGCGCGAGATCAAGATCTACCAGGGGCTAGACCTCCAGGGCGGCATGCAGGTGCTCCTCGAGGCGGACGTCCCGGAGGGGCAAGACCTCTCCTCCGACGACATGGAGGCCGCACGTACCATCGTCGAGAGCCGTGTGAACGGCCTCGGCGTGACAGAGCCCTCCGTCCAGCGCGTGGGCGCCCGCCGCATCCAGGTGGAGTTGCCCGGCATCGAGGACGCCCAGGAAGCCATCGAGACCCTCCGCGAGACGGGCCTGATGGAGTGGATCGAGTCCGACACCCTCCTGATCCCCGGCACTATCGTGCAGACGGACTATATGGCAGGTGAGGCGCCGAGCGGCGACGCGACGAACGGCGACGCGGCGGGCGACGCCGAGGCGGATCCCGCCACACCAGAGAGCGCGGAAGCAACCGAAACATCAGGGGCCAGCGTCTACCATACGGTCCTCACCGGGAGGAACCTCCGCAGCGCCTCGGTCACCTTTGATCCGCAGACCAACAGGCCTCTGATTGCGTTCGAGCTGGACGCCGACGGCGGGCGCATCTTTGCCGAGCACACGGCCAACAACCTCCGCAGGTACCTGGCCATCACCCTGGACAAGGAAGTGATCTCCAGCCCGCGGATCAGCACCGCCATCCCCGACGGGCGGGGCGTCATCGAGGGGCAGTTCACCCTCGACGAGGCCCGGGCGCTGGTGCTGCAGTTGCGCTACGGATCGCTCCCGATCCCCCTCCGCGAGGTGGAAACCCGTGGCGTGGGGCCCACGCTGGGGCAGGACTCGATCGAGAAGAGCGTGCGCGCCGGGGCCATCGGGCTCACCATGGTGCTCCTGTTCATGTTGATCTATTACCGGCTGCCGGGCCTCCTCGCCGACCTGGCGGTGCTCATCTATGCCGTAATCACCCTGGCGGTCTACAAACTGGTGCCGGTCACGCTCACGTTGCCAGGTATCGCCGGGTTCCTCTTGTCCGTGGGCATGGCGGTGGACGCCAACATCCTGATCTTTGAGCGCGTTCGCGAGGAACTGCGCCATGGCCGCACGCTGTCGCGGGCCATCGACGTCGGCTTTCGGCGGGCATGGACCTCGATTCTCGACTCCAACATCTCCACCTGGATCACCTGTGGGATCCTGTGGGCCTTTGGCAACACGTTCGGCGCCAGCGTGGTCAAGGGCTTTGCCCTCACCTTGGGCATCGGCGTGGCCATCAGCATGTTCACCGCGGTCACGGTCACGCGCACCTTCCTCCGGTCGGCATTCGCCGTCACCGGGGAGAGGCTGCGCGAGGTCAAGTGGCTGTTGGGCGTCTAGCAGGACGGGAGATCGACCATGTTCAACCTCGTACAAAAGCGCCGCTGGTACTTTACGATTTCTGCGGTCCTGCTGGCCATCAGCCTGATCTCGATGGTCTACTCGACCTTCACCATCGGCAGTCCGTTGCGCCTGGGCATCGACTTTGTGGGCGGATCGCTCCTCGAGGTAGGCCTGGAGCAGTCGGCGCTCACGGAGGCGGTCCGCAATGTGGTGGTGGACGCCGGCTATGCCGATCCGGTGGTCAACACCGTCGTCGACGACCAGACCTTTCTCATCCGCACCAAGGAGATGAACGTCGCCGCCAAAGACGCGCTGGTGGAGCGTCTTGAGGCACGCTTTGGCCCGGTGACGGAGCGCCGTTACGAGAGCGTGGGCCCCACCATCGGGCGGGAAACGACGCGCTCGGCGGGGCTGGCCATCGTCGCCGCGTCGCTCGCCATCCTGGTGTTCATCGCCTTTGCCTTTCGCAGCGTGCCGAACGCCCTCCGCTACGGGGTGTGCGCCATCACCAAGATGCTCCACGACGTCATGATTCTTCTCGGCTTGGCCAGCATCATGGGCCTGGTAGCCGGCTGGGAGGTGGATGCGCTGTTCCTCACCGCTGTGCTCACCGTGGTGGGCTTTTCGGTGGAGGACGTCATCGTGGTGTTCGACCGCATCCGCGAGAACATCGGCCGGCGCCGCAACGAGGACTATGAGACGACGGTAAACCGCAGCCTCCTGGAGACGCTGCACCGTTCGCTGGCTACGCAGCTGAATGCCATCTTTGTGATGGTGGCCATCATCCTCTTTGGCGGTACGACCATCCGGCAGTTCATGCTCACCATGCTGATCGGCATGGTGACGGGCACCTACTCCTCGATCTTTATCGCCGTGCCCCTCCTGGTGGTTTGGGAGCGGGGCGAGTTTGGTCGTGTGTGGCAGATGCTCCGCAACCGTCGCACGGAGGTCGCCGAGGCGCGCGGCTAGGCGCACAGATAGCACACCCTCCTCCCGGAAGCCCCCGCCGGCCTTGGGCTGCGTGCGTGGGCTTCCGGGAGGTTTGCGTTGTGCAGATGCCCGGCGCACGATTACAATGGACCGGATGAGCCCCGGTCGGCCACCGATTCCTTCTCCGCGCGGCGCCGACCGTGCTCCGGTCGTCTGGAGACGGAGGTAGTGATATGGGCCTGATCCTGCTACGTTATGGCGAGTTGGCGCTCAAGGGCAAGAACCGAGTGGCCTTTCTCCGGCAGCTGCGCCGCAACATCCGCGCGTGCCTCAAGGAGAACGGCCTGACCGGCGAGGTTACGTCGGCGGGCCAGCGCGTCTACGTCGAAACCGAGCAGGTCGAGGAGGCGCTGGAGCCCCTCAGCCGCGTCTTTGGCCTCGCTTCGCTGAGCCCCGTCGTCGAGGTGGAACGCGACATCGATGCCATCGTCCGCGAGGCCGTCCGCCAGGCAGAGACGGCCGGCGTCCGCCCGGGCGTCTCGTTCCGCGTGGACGCCCGCCGGGCCGACAAGACCTTTCCCCACATCTCCCCGGAGATCAACCGCCTCGCCGGGGGCGCCATCCACGAGGCTCTGCACGGCGACGTGGACCTCTCCAAGGCCGCCGACGTCACCATCGGCGTGGACGTGCGCGCCGAGCGCGCCATGATCTACCGGAACGTCCTGCGGGGCCCGGGCGGCCTGCCCCTGGGCACAGAGGGGCGCGTGGTGGCCCTGATCTCCGGAGGGATCGACTCGCCGGTGGCGGCATGGATGATGATGAAGCGCGGCTGCGCCGTGATCCCCCTGCACTTTTCGCAGGACGAGGAGGACACGGCCAAGGCGCTGGACAACATCGAGTTCCTGTCCCACTATTCGTACGGCTGGCGACTGCGCCCCACGGTCCTCAGCCACGCCGAGGCGGTGGCGCCGACGCTCCAGCGGCTGTACGACTTGGGCGAGGAGCGTTGGGCCTGCATCTTTTGCAAGCGCACGCTCCTGCAGCGCGCCGCGGCGCTCTGTGAAGAGCTGGGCGCCCACGGGATCGTGATGGGCGACGCTCTGGGACAGGTGGCGAGCCAGACCCTGCCCAACATGGAGGTCATCTCCTACGGCATCACCAAGCCGATCCTGCGACCGCTGATCGGCATGGACAAAGCCGAGATTGTCGACCTCGCCCAGCGGATCGGCACGTTCGAGACCTCCACCCGCTCGGAACACAGCTGCCGCTTTTTGCCGGCGCGCCCCCTCACCCGGGGAACCGTAGAGCGGATGCTCGAGATCTCGCGGCGGCTGGACGAGATGGAAGGCCAGGGGACGTGAACGAGCGCACGGGCCACAGGGCGCGCCCGCATCTCGCGGCGCTGCTGGCGCTTGCCGTGTCGCTGGCAGCCTGCGTGCCGACGCCCGCGCCCTCCGGTACCCTGCCGCCGGCCGCCGCATCCGGGCCGACCCTATCCCCGGCGACCGTGCCGCCGCCGACTGCGCCGCCACCGGCCACCGCAACGCCGACGGGATCGCCGCGCATCGCGGAGACCATCTTCCTGGAGACGCCCGCCGGCCTCGGCCGCTCCCCGGCGGACCTCACCGTGCTGGACGGCCGGGTGTACGTGGCCTGCGTGGCGACGGCGAGCGTCTGCCGGCTCGAGGGGGAGGCGCTGGCCGGCTGCACCCGGGTCGGCGGCTGGCTCTCCGCCCTGGCGGCCGACCCCGACAGCGGACGCCTGTACGCCCTGGACGAGATCGCCGGGACGATCCGCGTGCTGGATGGGGAGCAGGTGGTGGAAACCTGGCCGGCTCGCGACGCCCTGAACCTGGCCCACGACGGGAGCCTCCTGTGGGTGGGCGGCCGGGAGGGGCGCCTCACGGCCCTGACGGCGGAGGGGGACGTGTCGGTCTCCACGACCCTGGAGGGGGGCGGCGGGGTCCTGGCCTTGGCACCCTCCCCCGACGGCACACGACTCTACGCCACGACGTACGGCCGAGTGCATGCGGTGGACGCCGCGACCGGCGACGTGCTGGGCTCCGCCGAGGTCGACGGCCTGTTTCGCGCCCTGGCGGTCTCCGCCGACGGGGCGACGGTCTACGTCACCGAATACGACGCCGCCACCACCCAGGCGCACGTCGTCGCCCTGGACGCCGCCACGCTCGCCCCGCATGCCCAGGCGCCGGTCGCCGCGGACCCCGCGGAGATCGTCGTCGACCCGGCCACGGGGCGGGTCTTTGTCCTCTCGTCCTCCGCCGGAGAGGTAGCCGTCTACGACGCGGCCCTGGTGCCGCAGACGACCCTGCCCACGGGGCTTGCTCCCCGGCACCTGGCCATCGACCCGGCCGCGCGGCGGGTGTACGCCTCGGCGGAAGGGAGCGACAACGTGTACGCGATCGACGCCGACGGGCTGGGCGTGACGAGCGTGGTGCCCCTGGCCGGGCGCTATGCCGCCACCGCCGTCGACCCCGCCTCCGGCCGCGTCTATGTGGCCGCCTCCTCGGCGGATCGGCTGCTCGTCATCGAGCCCGACAAAGTCCGGGAGTGGCCACTAGCGACGCACCCGGACGCCGTCCTCCCCCTCCCCGAGGAGCGCCTCGTCGCCGCGCTGACGCGGAATCCCCCTCGTCTGTGGCTGCTCTCGCCCGAGGATGGCAGCACGCTGGCCGAGCACACCATCGCCACGGATTCCGGCGGCCTGTTCTACGACGCGGCGGCGCGCGCCCTCTACGCCGGCTCGGTGCGCGTGGACCTGG
>JAAZBQ010000636.1 GCA_012513725.1 Chloroflexota bacterium | reverse complement strand
CTCGTCGAGCCGGGCGCGATCCGCGTCGGTCAGCGTGACCGAGGCGGCGCCGATGTTGTCCTCCAACTGCTCCATGGTTCGCGGGCCGATGATCGGGCTGGTGACGGCGGGTTGGCCAGCCACCCAGGCGAGGGCGATCTGGCTTGGCGTGCAGCCCTTTTCCTTCGCCAGGGCCTGGACGACGTCCAGCACCGCAAAGGTCGGCTCGGAAAAGAGCGCCCGGGTCCGGTCGCCCTCCCTGCCGGCGTAGCGCGTCCCCTCCCCGGGCTGCTGGCCCCGCTGGTACTTGCCCGTCAAAAAGCCCCCGGCCAGCGGCGACCAGGGGATGAGGGCCGTGCCATAGGTCTGGGCAAAGGGCACCAACTCCCGCTCGATGCGCCGATCCAGCAGGTGGTAGGGCGGCTGCTCGGAGACAAAGCGATTGAGCCCCAACTCCCGGGCCGCCCACAGCGCCTCGGTGAGCTGCCAGGCCGCGTAGGTGCTCGTGCCCACGTACAGCACCTTGCCGGCGTGGATCAGGTCGTCCAGCGCGCGGAGCGTCTCGTCCACCGGGGTGTCGGACTGGGGCCGGTGGATCTGGTACAGGTCAATCCGATCGGTCTGCAGGCGCCGCAACGACGCCTCGCACTGGGCGACGATGTGGTAGCGGTGGTTGCCGAGGGCGTTCGGGTCGTCCTCGGCCATGCGGCCGTGGACCTTGGTGGCCAGCACCACCCGATCGCGCTTGCCGTTGCGCTGGAGCGCCTTGCCCACCGCCTCCTCGCTGGCGCCCCGGTTGTACACGTTGGCCGTATCGAGAAAGTTGATCCCCGCGTCGATGGCGCGGTCGATGATGTCGAGGGAAGTGGCCTCATCCGTCCGGCCGCCGAACATCATGCAGCCCAGGCAGAGCGTGCTGACCTTGGCGCCGGTACGTCCCAGGTTTCGGTACTCCATGGCCATCCTCCTTTCGGTACAGCGATGCGTTCCCATTCCCCTTCTTTTTACCCGGCGGGAGCATAAGGTGTCAAGCCGGGCGCGACTGGGGTCTTTGGGGCCAGGGTCTGCCCGCGCAGGCCATATCCTCGCGCCTCGGTACGTGTTACAATGCAGGGAGCTTGCCACCGCGGGAGGATGGAACATGACTGCCAACACACACCGCATCGCCATCGTCACCGACTCGACCTGCGACATTCCCCCCGCAATGATCGAAGAGTACGGCATCGTCGTGGTGCCCCTGTACGTGCTGTGGGGCGGGCAGCAGCTTCGCGAGGGGCTGGACATCGACCGCGCCACGGTGTACCGGCGGCTCCGGCAGGATCCCGAGCATCCCACGACCTCCCAGCCCACCCCGGCCGACTTTGTCGAGGCCATCCGCCGCACCGAGGCCGAAGAGGTGCTGGTGATCACGATCTCCAGTGAGCTGAGCGGCACCTACAACTCGGCCATTCAGGCCCGAGAGAACCTGTTGGCCCGGGTGGAGGTCGAGGACTCTCGCGTCACCGCGATGGCCCTCGGCTGGCAGGTGCTGGCCGCGGCGCGCGTCCGGGCGCAGGGCGCCGACCTCGATGGGATGATCGCCGCGGCGCGGCACGCCCGCGCGGTGAACGTCACGCGTTTCACCGTGGACACGCTCGAGTACCTCCACCGCGGCGGACGCATCGGCGGCGCCCAGCGTTTTTTCGGCTCGGCGCTGCAACTCAAGCCCATGCTCGCCCTGGACCAGGACACCGGCCGGGTAGAGTCGGTCGAGCGCATCCGCACGCGGCGCCGGGCGCTGCAGCGCCTCGTGCAGGTGGCCGTCACGGAGATCGGGCCAGGCGGGAAGCTGCACGTCGCCGCGGTGCACGCCGCCGCCCCCGAGGAGGGTGAGGCGCTGCGCCAGGAGCTGGAGGCCCGGCTGCAACCGGCCGAACTCTTCACCACCGAGATGACGCCCGTGCTGGGCATCCACGCGGGGCCGGGTCTGGTGGGTTACTGCGCCTACCGGGAGTAGCGCCCCGCGACGGACCGAGGAGGTGGCATGGCGAACGGCATCCTCGCCCGGCTCGTGGGTCCGGCGACGCGGGCGTTCTTTCGGGAGGCCCGCCGCGCGCCGGGGATGACGCTCTTTCAGGCCATCCACGGCTACGTCTATGGCCGCTGGCCGTATCTGTACATCGGCATCGGCACCGGCGAGCATCCCCTGGCCAGGCGGCTGGCGCCCCTCGTCTCGCGCCTGGCGCGCCTCCGGGGGCGCCTCCGCGGAGAGCGGCCCCCGGGGCAACGCATCACCTTTGCCGACACCTACCACGGCAAGGTGATGCCCCTGGAGGCCGCGACACGCCTCGTCCGGGTGCAGCAGGATATCCGCCTCCCCCAGCCCGAGCAGGTCATCCCCTACGCCCTGGCCCGCGACATCGTCCTGCAGGATCCCGACCACCTGGTGGTCATGGACTGCCCGTGCCGCGCATCGCGTGAGCACCCCTGCCTGCCGATGGACGTGTGCCTGATCGTGGGCGAGCCCTTTGCCTCGTTCGTGGCCGAGCACCACACCGGGCACGCCCGCTGGATCACGCCCCAGGAAGCGGTAGAGATCCTGCAGGCCGAGGATGCCCGGGGCCATGCCCACCACGCGTTCTTCAAGGACGCCATGCTGGGTCGCTTTTACGCCATCTGCAACTGCTGTTCGTGCTGCTGCGGCGCCATGCACGCCCACGGCCACGGCACTCCGATGCTGGCCTCCTCCGGGTACGTGTGCCGGGTGGATGCCTGGGAGTGCGTCGGCTGCGGGGCCTGTGTGGCGGCCTGCCCCTTTGGCGCGCTGGAGGTCGTGGACGGGCTGGCGCGCATCGACGAGGCCGCCTGCATGGGCTGTGGCGTGTGCGCCGGGCGCTGTCCCCAGGAAGCCCTCGCGCTGGAGCGAGCCCCGGAGCGCGGCATGCCCCTGGAGATCCCGAGCGGATAGCACGGGTCGCGCCTTCGCGCAATCGCCGGTCCTGCGTATACTGTGCCCCATGGTGTCCGGCGGCCGACCGGCTCGGCCTCCCCGAAAGGTTCCCGCGTTGGAGCGACGCACGCGAGCCATCCTCTTCCTCGTCATCTCGGCCACCCTGTGGAGCACCGGCGGGGTGCTCATCAAGTGGATCGACTGGCACCCGCTGGCCATCTCCGGCGCCCGGAGCGCCTTTGCCGCGGCGCTCATGTGGGCGGTGCTGCGTCGGCCGCGCTTTACCTGGTCGCCGGCGCAAATCGGCGGCGCCCTGGCCTACGCCGCCACCGTCCTCCTGTACGTCTCCGCCGTCAAACAGACCACGGCGGCCAACGCCATCCTGCTCCAGTACACGGCGCCCGTGTGGGTGGCCGTGTTCAGCGCCGGCTTTCTGGGCGAGCGGGTGCGCCGGCTGGATTGGCTGACCATCGGCCTGACGCTCGGCGGGCTCCTGCTCTTCTTCCGGGAGGGGCTCGCCAGCGAGTCGCTGTGGGGCGACCTGCTGGCGACGCTGAGCGGCGTAACGCTGGCCTGGATGTCGCTCTTTCTCCGCAAGCAGAAGGACGGCTCGCCCGTCGAGTCGATCGTGCTGGGCAACGCCATCGCCGCCGTGGTGGGGTTGCCCTTTGCCTGGGGCCAGGCGCCCACTGCCCAGGGATGGCTGGGGCTGGTGCTCCTGGGCGTGGTCCAGTTGGGCCTTTCCTACCTCCTGTACACGGCGGCCATCAAGGAGGTCAGCGCACTGGAGGCCACCCTGTTTTCCACGCTGGAGCCGATCCTGAGCCCCGTCTGGGTTTGGCTGCTCATCGGCGAGCGGCCGGGGGGTTGGGCCCTCGCCGGGGGAGGGTTGGTGGTGGGCGCCATCCTGATGCGCGCGACGCTCTACGCCCTGCGCCCCGCCCGGCGGATGGCCGCCGCCCGGCCCGCGCCGTGAAGGAACGGGGGAGACCATACCCCGCGTGCGGTTTTCGCTCTTGGTGAGTATGTGCTACAATCGGCGACATTACGGCATCCTGGCATGATCGCCGCCCGATGACGTGCGTGCGTTCGGCAGACCCTATTCGGCAGATCCGCTCACACCATCACGCACTGAGGAGGCATCCATGAAGCGCTCACTTGCCACCATCACCGTCCTGAGTCTGGCCCTGACGCTGTTGCTCAGTGGCTGCGTCACCGAGACGGGCGGCGCCCAGAAGGTCGTGGTCGCCACCGACGCGGCCTTTCCGCCGATGGAGTTCGTCGACGAGAACAAGGAGATCGTCGGGTTTGACATCGACCTGATGAACGCCATCGCCGAGGTCCAGGGGCTGGAGATCGAGTACAAGAACACCGCGTGGGACGGCATCTTTGCCGGCCTGGATACCGGCGACTATGACGCCATCCTCTCGGCGGTGACCATCCGCGAGGACCGCCAGGCCGTGTACGACTTTTCCGATCCGTACGTGAACGCCGGCCAGGCCGTCGTCGTGCGCGCGGACGAGACGGTGATCCAGGGCGGCGATGACCTCGTCGACCGGGTCGTGGGGGCCCAGATCGGCACTACGGGCGCCTTTGCCGTGCAGGATATCGAGGGCACCACCCTCAAAGAGTACGACTCGATCGACCTGGCCCTCATGGACCTGGTGAACGGCAACGTCGAGGCCGTGGTCGTCGACACCCCGGTGGCGGCGGACTTTGCGCTGGCCTCGGACCAGTTCAGGGGCCAGCTAAAGATCGTCGGTGACACCCTCACCGAGGAGTACTATGGCATCCTCGTGCGCAAGGGCGAGAACCAGGACCTCTTGGCGTCCTTTAACGAGGGCCTCAAAAAGATCCAGGAGAACGGCGTCTACGACGAGATCTATGGCAAGTGGATGAGCACCGACTAGGCATCCACCGGCGCGCTCGCCCAGAGCGACGCGCAGACTAGAGGAACGGACCGCAAGCAGTGGGGCTTGGGGGAGCGATGGGCTCCCCCAGGCCCCACGCTCTTTTCAGCGTGTGGGAGACGCCCCGCGCGGCGGTGAGGAGGACAGGACTATCGTGCACGTTGCTACTGCAGTGCCGGAGGAAGGCACGGTAACTCGGCCCCGGGTAGATACCCGAGTCCTGCTGGTGGGCCTGGGCGGGCTGCTGGTGCTGGTCGGGTACCTCTTGCCCTTTTACTCCCAGCGCATCACCCGGGCGACTGCCGAGTTCAGCGATGGGTCGGCGGTCATCCAGAACGTGGACGTCCTCATCACCGACTTTAAATTCGAGCAGGACCATCCACCGGTCGATGCTACCCTGGTGGGCGTACAGGCCGAGGTAGCGCCCGTCACCGAGCATGGCGGCTCGGCCGTGGCCTGGCTGGCGCAGATCCTCGGCCAACGGGACCTCTGGGGCGCCCACGCCTCCTTTGCCGTCACGCTGCTCCTCCCCCTGGCCGCCGCAGCGTACATGCTGTGGTTCGCCTCGCGCGCCCACCTGCGGGGCACCGTGCAGGGCTGGATCGTGCCGGGCCTCAACGTGGCCCTCATCGCCGCCGCCAGCCTGGTCCTCTCCTGGCCGCACCAGTTTGATTTCAGCCTAACCCTCTACGGCCAGGCCGCCGGGGCGCTAGCCCCCCGGGCGGGGCTGCTGACCGCCCTGGCGGGCACCGCCGTCTCCGCGGCGGGGTTCTGGCGGCTGCGCGGTGAGACGAGCCGCCGGATCTTTTCCTGGTGGCACCTGGTGCTGGCGGTGGCGT
>JAAZBQ010000635.1 GCA_012513725.1 Chloroflexota bacterium | reverse complement strand
TCCCTGGCCGCCCGCCTCCGCCGGCTGGGCCACGCGCCCCCCTCCCCCGCCCGACACCTGGTGGTGGCGCTGGAGGGCCCCTCCGCCGGCGAGGACGTGGCGCGCCGGCAGGCCCTGGCCGGCGATCTGCGCTGGGCCGCGGAGCACGAGGGCGCTGCGGCCACCGTCGCCGAGCATGCCGGGCGCACCTACGTCCTGATGGGCGTTCCCGCCGAGACGCCCGACCGGCGCTGGCGGGCCTGGTTGCAGGAGACCGCCGCGCGCCACACGGGTGCCAGAGTCTCGGTGGGGGTCAGCCGGCCGGTGGCGACGTTGGGCGAGCTGGGCCGGGCGGTCCGCCAGGCCGGCGAGGCCGCCGCGCTGGGGCGCCAGATCGCCGGGCGCCCGGGCCCCCACCATTATGACGAGTTGGGGCTGTACCGCCTCCTGGCCGGACTCCGCGATCAGGAGGAGCTGCGCCGGTTCCACGAGGAGACCCTCGGCGGCCTGGCGCGCTATGACGAGGAGAATCGCACGGAGCTCCTCCACACGCTAGAGGTCTTCTTTCGCGAGAACGCCAACGCCAGCCGCACGGCGCGCGCCCTCTACGTGCACCGCAACACCCTCGCCTACCGCCTGCAGCGCATCGCCGAGATCACCGGCGCCTCGCTGGACGATCCCCAGGCGCGCCTGGCGCTACAACTGGCCCTCCTCATCCACCGCCTGGGCCCCCGCCCCTGAGTTGTGCACCCTGCACAAACGAGTCGGCGCCACCCCCCTCCACCTTGCCCGAGGCGCACGGCCCCTCCACCTGGTATCCTGACACTAGAGGGTAAAGACGCCCTCCGTCGATACCCCGCGCAGCACCAGGAGGAGTCAGGATGGCAGTCACCAAGAAGGTCTCGGAGAGCGTGGCGGACGTGTTGGAGATGGTCGGCCGGGTGCAGATGATCGACCTGCGCTTCACCGACCTGCTCGGCCAGTGGCACCATTTCAGCATACCGGCCAGCGAGGTGAGCGAGGCGCTGTTCGAGGAGGGCATCGGCTTTGACGGCTCGTCGATCCGGGGGTTCCAGGAGATCCACGAGTCGGACATGATCCTGATCCCCGATCCCGCCACGGCGTTCATCGACCCGGTCCTCGAAGTGCCCACGGTGGACGTCATCTGCGACATCTATGACCCGATCACCCGGCAGCCCTACACCCGCGACCCGCGCCACGTGGCGAAAAAGGCCGAGCTATACCTGCGGCAGACGGGCATCGCCGACGCCTCGTACTGGGGTCCGGAGGCAGAGTTCTTTCTCTTTAGCGACGTGCGCTACGGCGGGGCCACGAACTCCCAGTTCTACCACGTCGACAGCCCCGAGGGATGGTGGAACAGCGGCAACGGAAACAACGGCCCGAACTCTGGCGCCCAGATCCCGGCCAAGCGCGGGTACTTTCCCGTGCCGCCCGTCGACACCCTCCAGGACGTCCGCTCGCGGATCACCCTGAGCCTCCTGGAGGTCGGGGTGCCGGTGGAGGTCCACCACCACGAGGTGGCCACGGCGGGGCAGACAGAGATCGACCTGCGCTTTGGGCCGTTGGCGCGGATGGCCGATACGATGATGGTCTACAAGTACATCGTCAAGAACGTGGCCAAGGCCCACGGCCTGACGGCGACGTTCATGCCCAAGCCGCTGTTCGGCGACAACGGCTCCGGCATGCACGTGCACCAGAGCCTGTGGAAGGGCGACACGAACGTGTTCTATGACGAGGCGGGCTACGCCCAGCTGTCGCGGGAGGCCCGCTACTACATCGGCGGGCTCTTGGCCCACGCCCCGGCGCTCCTGGCGCTGGCTGCGCCGACGACGAACTCTTACCGGCGGCTGGTGCCGGGGTACGAGGCGCCGGTGAACCTGGCCTACTCCCAGCGCAACCGCTCGGCCTGCTGCCGTATCCCGGTGTACTCCAAGAGCCCGCGGGCCAAGCGGATCGAGTTCCGCCCGCCGGATCCCTCGGCGAACCCCTACCTGTGCTTTGCGGCGCTCCTGATGGCCGGGCTCGACGGTATCCAGTCGCAGATCGACCCCGGCGAGCCGCTGGACAAGGACCTGTACGACCTCCCGCCCGAGGAGGCCAAGTCGGTGCAGCAGGTGCCGGGCTCGCTGAACGAGGTCCTCGATGCGCTGGAGACCGACTGCGACTTTTTACTGCGCGGCGACGTGTTCACGCCGGATCTCCTGGAGGCCTACATCCGCCACAAGCGAATCAACGAGTTCGACGCGGTGCGCCTGCGTCCGCACCCTCACGAGTTCGAGCTATACTTTAGCGTGTGATCCGGTGAGGATGGGCCGGAAGGCGCCGATAGGGCGCGGTGGAGAGACCAACACCGCGCCCTATCGGCGCGCCTGGACCGGCCCGAGATGATGGATGCTCTCATGGATGATGGAGGGTCGCCAATCAGGCGCATAGGCCCGGATCGCGTCACCACAGGCGGTGGCGACGCGGCCGCAAGCCGGTCGGGTGGCCTCGAGGCCCTGGCGGCGAGGCACCGCGTGTCCTCGGGGGACCTCGCGGCGGCCATCGAGGCGGCGCTGGCGGGATCGGCGAGCCCCGACCGGGCGCTCGTGGGGATCACGCGCTTCCTCCAGCGCCTGCCGGCAGACTCGCCGGCGGTGCGCGCCCTTCTCGCGCGGCCGCGCTTTGCCCAGGGGCTGGCCACGCTGTTCGCCGGCAGCCCGTTCCTGGGCGAGATCCTGCTGCAACACCCAGAGGACGCCGAGGCGCTCCTAAAGCCCGACGGGGCCGCCGGCCGTCGCCGGCCCAGCCAGCACCTCCACGCTGCCCTGGCGGCCGTAGCGCCCCTGACGGAGCCCGCCGCGCAGCTGGACGCCCTCCGGCGGCTCCAGCGCATCGAGTACCTGCGCATCGGCTATGCCGACCTGCTGGGCCTATGGGACCTGGCCGCCGTCACCGGCCAGCTCTCGGCGCTGGCGGAGGGGCTCATCCGCGCGGTCCTGAGCGTCTGCGCGCGGAGCGAGGGCGTGTCGGCCCATGGGTTCGCCGTCCTGGCGATGGGCAAGCTGGGCGGGGGCGAACTGAACTACTCCTCGGACGTCGACCTGGTGTTCGTCGCGGAGCACACCGACGATGCCCGGATCCGGCTGGCGCAGGCCGTGGTCGACGGCCTGGCGCGCTCCACCGTCGAGGGCCACCTGTACCGGGTGGACCTCCGCCTGCGGCCCTGGGGTCGCACCGGGCCGCTGGTGGCCGGCGTGGAGGGCTATATCGAGTACCTGCGGAGCAACGCGCGACCCTGGGAGCGCCAGGCGCTCCTGCGCGCCCGAGCCGTGGCCGGCGACCAGGCGCTGGGCGAGGGATTCCTCTGGGCGGCGCGTCCGCTCCTCTTCGGCGCGGCGCAGGACGCCGTGCGCCGGCAGGTGGCGGCCGCCAAGCGGCACATCGACGACGGCCTGCGCGCCCGGGGCCGCGACTGGGGCGAGGTGAAATCGGGGAGCGGCTCGATCCGCGATGTGGAGTTCCTGGTCCAGTACCTGCAGCTGGCCCACGGCGCCACCCGGCCCGAGATCCTGGCCCCCAACACGCCGGAGGCGCTCCGCCGCCTGCGGACCGCCGGGCTGCTGCC
>JAAZBQ010000634.1 GCA_012513725.1 Chloroflexota bacterium | reverse complement strand
GGGCAGGCCTCAGGATGACAGGGTCTGGAGGTCGCGCAGTAGGGCGGTAGGCTTGGGAGGCAGGGCCGCGGAGGCCCTTGATGGAACCTTCGTCAGATCTCAGGGCAGACCTGCTCAGAACCCGGATGCGGGGGACCATCGACGGGCGCTCTAACGCATCAATCCTGTGAATCCTGTCTACCTTCCGGCATCGGAGGGGCAGCGGCACGGGGAGCCCGTCGCGGGGTACCAGGAAACGCCTCAGGCGAGCGCGGCCGCCACGCGGGCTCGATCCGAGGCCTTGGTAAGGGCGATGACCCGGTCGCCAGCCTCCAGCACCACGCCGCCGCGGGGAATGACGATCTCTTGCCGACGATCCAGGGCCACGAGTACCGCGTCGGCCGGCAGCGCGAGGGCGCTGACCGGCTTGCCGACCGCTCGCGAGTCCTCCGTCAGAATGTTCTCGACCAGCACCGTATCGCCCTGGTGCAGGCGCAGGAGGACGGCCATCTCCAGCGGCGCCATCTCCTCGCGCAAGAGGGCCGACATGATGTGCGCCTGGGAGACGCTGACGTCGACGCCCATCTCGTGGGTGAACAGCCACTCGTTGCGGGGGTTGTTCACCCGGGCCAGGGTGCGGCGCGCCCGGAACTCGTTGCGGGCCAGGAGGCAGACCACCAGGTTGTCCTCATCCTCGCCGGTGACGGCCACCACGACGTTCGCCTGGCGCACGCCGGCCTGCTCGAGGATTGTGGGGTCGCAGCCATCGCCCAGGACCACCTGCGCCCGGGGCGCCTCTTTGTGCAGACGCGGGATGACGTCGGCGCGCTGCTCGATCACCGTGACGTTGTGCCCCTCTTGGACGAGGCGCCCGGCCAGGTCGGACCCGGTGCGCCCGCCACCGACGATGAGCACCTGCATGGCTATACTCCTCCCACCACATCCATCACCCGGGTCACCGCCGTGGAGAGCACCGACATGCGCACGACGTCTCCGGCGCGCAGGATGGTGCCCTCGGTGGGCACAGTGGCTTGCCCATCGCGCACCAACCCGACGACGATCGACTCACCGGGCGTCACCAGGTCGCCTGCCTGGCGCCCGGCGGCCTCTTCCGGGATGCGGATCTCGACGAGACTGACCTCTCCATTACCCAACGTCTCCAGCACCGCCACGCCAGATGGCGTCAGGAGTTCCGTGATGCGGCCGGCGGCCCACTCGGTGGGTGAGATAGTCTCGATCCCCAGCCGGCGGTAGATCTCCGCGCGGCGCGGGTCATAGATCCGGGCAATGACCCGCGGCACCCGAAAGATGTGCCGGGCGATGCGGGCAGAGACGACGTTCGTGTTGTCGCCGTTGGTGACGGACGCGAAACCGTCCGCTCGCTCGATGCCGGCCGTCACCAGCACGTCCCGATCGAACCCCACGCCCTCCACCCGTTGGCCTCGGTAGGAGGGGCTCAGCCTGCGGAACGCTTCAGGGTCGCGATCCACGATCGCCACAGTATGCCCCTCGGTAGAGAGGCGGCTGGCGAGTTGCGAGCCCACTCGGCCACATCCCACAATGACAAAGCGCACGATGCTATCCCCCCTGTACCCGCGGCCCCCGAGGCGGCGGGCCCGTCGGCCGAGGACCGGGTCTCGGCGTTCACCGGCGCCTTCCGCCAGAGATCGTCAGGGCTCGTCGTCCTCTGCCCCTTCGGTTCCCTCGTCAAACAGCCCTTTGAGGCCCTGGATCCACACGTCGCCGAGCGGCACAAACGGCCGCTCGCGGAACTCGGCCCGCACCCGATCGAGGTATTGCTCCACCTGCAGCTCGGGCATGCTGTCCGCCAGCTGCTGGATCTTTTCGTCCCACGACGAGATCAACTCCTGGCTCTCCGCTGCGAGCTCCGAGAGGTCGATGTCTAGATTCCCCATGTGGTTCAGCCGCAGCATCAAGTCGTACCAGGCCTTGTAATCCTCGCTGATCACCACGGGCTGCACCGAGAGCCCCTCGTGGGTAAAGTCGTAGGAGGGCACCATGGCGTTGAACCCAACGGCCTCGATGCCCCGTTGCTCGGCGGCGTACACGATGTACGTGCCGATCGTCGAACCCCCCTCGTAGTTGGAGAACCGCACGGCATAGTCCTCGAGCTCTGCCTTGAGCGAGGGAAGCGAGTAGGCACAGGACACCTCGCGGTCCTTGTCGAACGGCACGGCGCCATAGACCCCACCCACGAGAATGATCCGCTCGATGCCCAGCGCCTCGACGGAGTCGAGAAAGGCGTCGGCATACGTCTCGTGGTTCATCTGCGGCTCGTCTCCCGTAAAGATGACGAATCCGCGCTCGTCGTCGCCGGCATAGTACAGATCGTTGCCCTTTTCGTCCATTCCCTCGACGTGGCCGTCGTTCAGCTTGACGATGGGGCGCATCAGGTGGTGGCCCGTAGGGATCTGGAACAGGTAGTAGCCGTTCGGCGCGAGCTGACCGATGTGCCGGGCGTCCGTGTGCTCGATGAGGTACTCGGGCAGTCCCGACGAGACATCCCCCGCGTCCGCCCACTGCTGCCATCCCGCGATCATGAACTTGGCGGCCGCAGGCTGTTCCCAGATCTCCACCAAATCACTCATCCTCTATCCTCCCCGACGGGCATCTGGGAATCGGTACCGGTACAAAGCAGAGCCCGCCCGCCACACATGGACGGGCGGGCATCAGGCCTTGCGGATATGGGCGGCGTCGCGCTCGCCGGGCCACAAGCGGAGCCGCCCGCGGTCATGCCCTCTTGCAGCCTAGCATCATCATATCACATCCATCCGCGCGACGTCAATCCACTGCGACGCGTGCTACAGGACCCGGGTTACCGTCAGCCACTCGCCACGCTCGGCGTTCGCCGCGCGAATCGCCTCCGGAGAGCCCAGCACGACCACCCGCCCGGCCTGGCTCGCCCGCTCCAGGACGTCGGCAAAGGCGCGGAAATCCTCCACCGTGGTGGACAACACCTGGTCCCGCCGCTGCTGTCGCAGTTCGTCGGTGTCGTTCACCATGTAGCGCACCATGGACGTGTAGCCTTTGGCATCGGGCAGCTGGTAGGCGTCGATGGCGCCGATCGTGCCGATGATGCTCTTGGTGAGCTCGTCGTCGCTCACGTCGACCGAGCGGAGATACTCGGCGGTGCGATCATACACCTCCACGGTACGCAGGAGGTTCGGGTCCCGGTACGAGACGAACGACCAGATGCCCGAGCGGAGATCCAGGATGCAGAACCCGCCATAGGCGCCGCCCTGCACCCGGATGCGCTCCCACAGCCAGGTGCTCCGCAGCTGGTTGGAGATCACGGCCGCCGAGCCGTCGTACGTATAGCCGAGGTCGTACAGGTTGGCGCCCTTGGCGACATAGTTCACCTGGGCCGGGATCGTGAGGCCCTCGTTGACGGGCGAGGGCACGATGGTCCAGGCGGCCCGCTCGACCTCGGTCGCGGGCAGGGCGTCGAGCAAGGCTTCCAGCCCCGGTCGCAGCGTCGCCCAGTTCTCTGCGTCCAGGGTTACGTTGGCCAGCATCCCGGAGCGGTTCAGCAGGATGCCGCGCAAGGTCTCCAGCCGCTCCAGGACAGCGAACCAATCGCTGTCGATCTCTTGGGCCAGCCGCCGCAGGAAGAACAACTGCTCGATGCCGCCCGTCTGTTCGCCGAGCCAGTCGGCTTCCGAGTAGTTGGCCCGCAGCCGGCCGTTGGCCACGCCGTGACCGCCCGGCACGAGGCCGGCCTCCATGCTGGCCTTCCCCTCGAGGACCATCTGCCGGAAGCGGTCCCGGTTGTCGAGCTTGAGCGTCAACAGGATGTCTCGCAGGATATCCAGGAGGTCCTGCGCTTGCGCCATCGTCGACTTGGCCCGCAGCACGAGCCAGGCGGCTGCCGAGGGCTCTTGCTGAACCGCAGAAACCATCAGCGTGGCGCCGATGCCGCCCGTCTTGCGCCCGATGCGCTGCGACAACCGGACATAATCATCCTGTTCCGTGCCAATCTCCGTGAGCGCGTCGGCAAAGAGTGACACGTAGGGCAGCAGGTCCTGCGGCACCGCGTGCAGGTCCATGGCCAGGTCGAGGTAGGCGATGCCGTTGGTAAAGAGGTCGTGGTACAGCAGGGGGGTGCCCGCCAGGCGCGACTCCTCGATGGGAATCGTGGGGCTCTCCTTCTCCAGGTCCTCGAGACGCAGGCTCGGGATCTGGGCCAGCACCTCGGGGGGATCGGGGGCCTCCTGGTGGGCCTTGAGCGCCGCCGTGGCCCGGACGATGGTCTGGGTCTGCTCGTCGCCGAGTTCGCGCTGCAGGGCCGCCAGCCTCTCCCGCTCCTTGGCCTCCTCCCGATCGCCGAGGCCCGGGTCGGGCTCCAGCACCAGCGTCACCCTATGGGAGTTGGCGACCAGGTGCTCGCGGACCAGCCCCTCAAAGTACCGTGCGTCGCTCTCGAGGCGCTCCTTGATGGCGTTCAGCGGGGCCTCAAACGCCACGGGGCCCAGGGGGTCCGCCCCGTGGGACCAGGTGCGCAGCGCGCGCATCATGAGGCTCAGGCCCCGGGGAAAGCGACCGGTGTTGTTCTCCCGCAGGTTGAACTCGAGCGTGTTGAGCGCCGCCTCGATCATCTCCGGCTCGATGCCGTTCTCGACCAGGGAGCCCAGGGTCTCCAGGATGAGGGCCTCGATGCGATCGGCGTCCTCCTTGCGCGCCCCCTTGAGCCCGGTGGCCAGGTACATCTGTCGCAGATCGTTCTCCAGCCCCGCCCCGGCCAGGTCCTCGCCGAGCCCCGAGTCGATCAGGGCCTTGCGCAGGGGCGAAGCCGGGGTGCCGATGAGGATGTGGGTCAGGATCCCCATGCTCATCGTCAGGACCGGATCGGTCACCTCGGGCAGGAGCCAGCCGACGGTGACCATGGCCTTGCTGCCCTCCGCCTCCTCCTCACTCACGGGGTAGGGGATCGTCACCCGGCGCGGCTCGGAGAAGGCCGGCTGCAGGGCGACGTCGGCCTTGACCTCACGCCGCTCATAGCCCTCCAGGTAGCCGGCCATGCGCCGCAGGCGCTCCTCGGGGTCGTCGTCGCCGTAGAAAAAGATCAGGGCGTTCGACGGGTGATAGTACGTGCGATGGAAGGCCAGGAACTGCTCGTAGGTGAGGCTGGGAATCACCTCCGGGTCGCCGCCCGAGTCGAACCCGTAGGCGTTATCGGGCAAGAGCGTCTGCTGGCCGTAGCGGTACAGCAGGCTATCCGGAGACGAGTACGCGCCGCGCATCTCGTTGTACACCACGCCCTTGATCGCCAGCGGGCTGTCCGGCCCGTCTAACTCATAGTGCCAGGCCTCCTGCTGGAAGGTGAGTTCGGTGAGCAGGGGGTGTAGTACCGCGTCCATGTACACGTCGATGAGATTGTAGAGGTCCTGGGCGTTCGTGCTCGCTACGGGGTAGGCCGTCTTGTCCGGCGCGGTAAAGGCGTTCAAGAACGTCTTTAGCGAGCCCTTGGAGAGTTCGATAAACGGGTCCTTGGCCCGGAAGCGCTCCGACCCCGAGAGCACCGAGTGCTCCATGATGTGCGGAACGCCCGTCGAGTCGGTGGGCGGCGTGCGGAAGGTGATCCCAAAGCACTTGTTCTCGTCCGCGTTCTCGAGCGACAGCAGTTCTGCGCCGGTGGCCGCGTGACGGTACAGCCGCGCGCGCGTGTTCAGCTCGGGGATCTGGACATCGCGCAGCAGGTCAAAGCCGTGTGTATCCATTCTGATGGGACTCCTCTTGTCGTCTGCTATGCCTGGGCGCGGGGTCAGCCCACCACCAGGCGGTACCCGGTCCGCGAGAAGAACAGCGGTGCCGGACTAAAGACCAATTCCGTGGGCACCGAGCCGTCGGGCTCGTAGGTGGGCAGGAGCATGGCGCTGACTGGTTGCCCGAGGTCGAGCGTCAGCAGGCGACGCCCCTCCCGCTCGATCCCGACCGTCCGGGTGACCACGCCCAGACCGCGGTCGCTCATGCCGGCCGCCGGGCACGTGCCATAGTCGAGACGGATGACGTCGGAGCCGCGCAAGAGAAGCGGCACCCGCTCGTACAGCGCGCGGCCGTCAGCCGCCTGCCGGGCGCTGATCTGGACGTCGATACCCTCGGGGCGGATGACGTAGGTCTTGCCCAGGCCCCACTCGGGGTAGCGGACGAGTACCTCGTGCCCGCCGCGGCCCTCGCGCACCCGCGCCAGCCCCAGGGCCTTGCCGGTTCCCTCGCCGCCCGTTCGCGGGTTGCCCAGCACCGTCTCCCAGCAGGGGCCGGTACCGTTGCGCGACAGGATCAGCGTGCCGGCGCCATCCAGCCACAGGTGGGCGGGGCCGTGGTTGGCCGCCGACGCGTGGGTGCTAAAGGCCAGCGCGGTGTGGTATGTAGGCTGCCGGAACAGGGCGTACTGGTTGCCCCGGTCGTCCGAGAGCACCTCCGCCCGCGGCGCAGGATCCAGGCACGGCAACGCCTCCCGGGCGGCGGCCACCTCCTGCGCCGGTGGCGCGTAGAGCGGGTACAGCGCCAGGGTCGACACCGGCGCATAGCCCGCGGCCAGGCCGCTATCCCGGAGGGCATCGAGGGAGTCGGGGCCCGCGGCCTGCCACTCCCGGCGGTACGCCGCCTCTTCCTCGGCAGTCATCAGGAACAGCTTGAGCACATCGGCGGGAGAAGAGCCTTCGCCGAGGAGTGCGCTGAGCCCCCGCTGCATCCGCGGGCGCTGGTCCTTGGTCGTGTGCATGTGGCCCATGCCCACCTCGCCAAGGGGCACCAATCGACTGGCCCCGCCGGAGGTGCGGGTCTGGTGCGAGCCGCTAAGCACGATGTCCGGCCGATCGGGCTCGGGCAGCATCCAGCGCTGCATCCACTCGCAGTGGCGGACGAGCACCTCCCGCACCCGGGGATCAGGCCACTCGCGGTATAGGGGAATCAACCTATGAAGGGTAACGAAAAAGTAGGCAAAGGTCTCGGGACCATTGTTTTCGTACAAAAAGCCCATCGGCGACATAAAATCGCCGATCAGCGCATCGCCCGCTGCCCGCACCATGCCCATCAGCTCCTCGTCGCCGGTGAGGCGCGCCAGTCTGGCGCCGCCGGCCATTGCCCCGAGGAACTGGTTGGTGAAGGAGCGGGCATGTTCCCACGACTCGTCGGAGGTGAGGACAAAGACGGCCGCCTTGCGCGCCTGCTCCACGAGGCGCCGGCGCAGGCCGTCGGGCAGCACCGGGCCGGCCACCTCTAGCGCCGCAGCCATGTACTCCATGCCAAAGGAGGAGGGCGCCAGCATGGGCGTATCCATCTCATACGTCGCGTACTCGGGGATGGCGCCGTTCTCGCCCATCAGGCCAAACGTGTACTCGAGGGCCAGCGACAGCCGCTCCAGGAGTGCCGGGTGCCGGTAATAGATGTTCCAGGGCGCCTCATAGCCGTAAAAGAACGCCAACGAGTGATAGTTCTCCATCACCCGTCCGTTGAACGGGGCGTATGAATAGTGGCGCCACAGCGCCTCGCCGAACCACCCCTGGAGCGCGCCCGGCTCGGTGATCACGGCGTTCGCCACGCGGTCGAGGTGAACGAAATGGTAGAGGAGGTCGTACTCCTCCGGCTTCCATTGCGAGCGGTCGATCCGCTCGACGGATGGCACGGCGCCAGATCCCATGGCCCTCTCCTCTCTGTGGCGCTCGACGGTGGGCAGACACTCTTCCCATTATAGCCCTTCCCAGGTCGGTCTGCACGCCGCCCCGCGCGCCCCCTGCGCGCTTGCCAGGGGCGGCCGCGGGCGGCATAATGCCGTCGAGCGCGGCTCGTACGTCCCATCCCTCAATCGTTAGGAGGATACCATGAAGAGGCGCTATGCGGTGATCGGTCTTGGCGGGCGGGGATACGGCATGTTCGCCAAACCCCTGGTAAAAGAGTACGCCGACGTCGCCGAGGTGGTGGCCTTTTGTGACCTGAACCAGCACCGCATGAACCTGGCCAACTCCCTGCTCGGCACCACCATCGCGACCTATACCGACGCGGGCGCGATGCTCGCTGAGGCGCGCCCCGACGTCGTCGTCATCGCCACCGTGGACCGCACCCATCACGATCTCATCATCCAGGCCCTCGAGGCGGGGTGCGAGGTGGTCACCGAAAAGCCCATGACCACCACCGCCGAGAACGTACGGGCCATCCTCGACGCAGAGCGCCGCACCGGCGGCTGCCTCAAGGTCTCGTTCAACGCCCGCTACGGCCCCCCGACGGAGGCGCTCAAGCGTGAACTGAACGGCGGCGTGGTGGGGGACCTCATCTCTGTCGATTTCGCCGAGTTCCTGGATACCGAGCACGGCGCCGACTATTTCCGGCGCTGGCACCGCCGCAAGGAGAACTCGGGCGGGCTCCTGATCCACAAGGCCACCCACCACTTTGACCAGCTGAACTGGTGGATCGGCTCACAGCCCGAGTCGGTGTACGCCTTTGGGGATCTGCGTTTCTACGGGCCCCATCGCGAGGCCCGTGGTGAGCGCTGCCTGACCTGCCCCCACGCGGCAGAGTGCGAGTTCTACCTCGACCTGCGCGCTAACGAGCGCTTGCGCACCCTGTACCTCGAGGCCGAGCACGAGGACGGCTACTACCGCGATCGCTGCGTGTTCAGCGAAGAGATCGACGCCGAGGACACCATGGTGGTGGTGGTGCGCTATGAGAACGGCGTGCTGCTCAACTACTCGCTGAACGCCTACATGCCCTACGAGGGGCAGCGGATCGGCTTTAACGGCACCCGCGGGCGCATGGAGATCGACCTCGTCGATCGTTACCACGGCCGCGACGACGAGGGCAAACTCCGGGTGCAGGCGCTGCCCGTGCCGCCCATCGTGCGGGTGAACCCGATGTTCGGCAAGCCCTACGAGGTGCCCGTCGAGGAGCGCACCGGCGGCCACGGCGGCGCCGACGTCAGCATCCGCGACCACCTCTTCCGCGCCGACGTCCCGGATCCGCTGGCGCAAAAGGCGGACTCTTGGGCCGGAGCGATGTCGGTCCTGATCGGTGTGGCGGCGAACGAGTCGATCGCCACCGGCAAACCCGTTACTATCGGCGATCTGCTGAAGAGCTGAGGGGCATGATGACGGGGGGCTCTTTGGCAAGCGATCCCGAACGCTGGCCGTACGCCGCGGACTATAACGATCCGCTGATGGCCGCGCTATACGATGCCGAGGAGACCGACACCCAGGACATAGCCCTCTTGCGTCGGCTGATCGCCGCCTGGCGACCGGCCGGCGCCCTGCTGCACATCCTGGAGTGCTTTTCGGGGACGGGCCGCATCCTGGTGCCCCTCGTGGCGGACGGCCACCGGGTCACGGGGATCGAGATGGCCCCCGCCATGCGCGCCCGCGCCCAGGCCAAGGTGGACGCCCTGGGCGCGGAGGCGCGCTGCCGCACCACCCTGCGCGTGGGCGATGTGCTGGCCGGCGAGTGGGGTGCTGGGTATGATCTGGTGATCCTCGGGGGCAACTGCCTCTACGAACTGCCCGATCCAGACGCCCAGGAGCGCTGCATCGCCCTTGCCGCCCGGGCGCTGGCGCCCGGTGGCCGCCTGTACGTGGATAACGACGACTATCACGGCCAATGGGCCGGGCCGCAGGACCGCGAGCTGCGCACCACGTTCGAGGGATGCGGCCCCGACGGCTCGTACGGCCGCGCCGAGAGGATCGACCTGGCGTTCGACGACCACACCCAGGTGCTCACCATGCTGCGCCGGTGGTACGTCCGTCGGCCTGACGGCTCGGAGGTGCGGCGCGAGTACGTGTCGCGCAAGCACCCGGTAACGGCCGCCGAGGCGCGCGCGTGGCTCGACGCCCACGGCCTGCAGGTCGTGGGGCTCTACGGCGATTGGCAGGGCACTCCGCACGCCGCCGGTAGCCCCCGGGCCATCTTCTGGGCTGAAAAGCCCCGCGACTGAGCAGGTCGGTGACGTCGTAGGCTCAGGCGGCGTGGAGCCTGCCCGTGCACCAGTCCTCCGCGCGACGGAGGAGTTCCTCGCCGGCCTCGAGGGTCGGCACGCCGTGAACCGCCAGGCAGACGCCGTGGGAATCCAGGGCAGCCATCACGTCGGGCACCTCGTCCAGCCCGCATGAGATCCACAGCCCCTTGCCGGCCGCCTGCGCGCGCCGGTACACGTCGATCCACCGCACGAACCCCTCGTTGCCCGCGCCGGGCACCCACTGCAGCGCATCGAGCTCCGGGATGGCCATCAGCGCGTCCAGGTGTCGGAGGGCGTTCGGCCCGTCCAGGTGGTAGATCGAGCGGTCCAGGAAGCGGCACTCGTTGACGATTCCCTGGTAAAAGAACTCGGCGAACATCGCCTCGCTGATCATGCAGGAAAAGTCGTTGGACGGCACATAGTACCGCCCGTCGGAGGCCAGCGGCAGCCACGTGGTAATGGGCTGTCCGGCGGCCCGCAACTTGTCATAAAAGACATCGTACACGGTGAAATAGTCCGCCTCCAGGCGGCCCAGCAGCGCCTTGACCTCCTCGGGATGGGTGATGAGGTCCACCGCCAGGTTCTGGGGATCGCGAAACGCCGCCACCGCGTCGCCGCCGGGGTGCCAGTCCGCCATCCCCGTGATGAACCGCCCGCGGCCGGCCTCCAGGAGCGCGTCGGTCATCTCGTGGAGGGTGCGCAGGTAGGGGCTCTCCCAGTTCAGCCGCAGATCGTCCGCCTGGGCCCAGTCGTCCAGGATGGGGTCGGTCCACGAGGTGCCATAGTCGCCAAAGTGGATCGGGCAGCCGTAGAGCGCGGAGAATATCTCCGGCCCCAGGTTCGGGTAGGCCGCGGGCAGTTGGTCTGCCGGGTAGTAGCGGTTGGAGAGGTTGGCGACCCGCAGGCGGGTCTGATAGTCGACGTCCAGCCAGCGTTCGTCCGGCGTTGCGTGGTGCGACTCGGGGACGGGGACCTGTTCCTCCGGCGGCCGCGCCACGGTGTACTGGACGAGCGGGCGATCGAGGATCTCCCGCTCCCAGAAGGCCTCCATCCGCTCCATCGTGCGTTCGACATCGGGCTTGAGTTCCAGCAAAGCAGGGCCTCCTATCGCGTCCCAAGCGGCGGCTAGCGCGCCGATTATAGGTGCGACGGCCGGTGCCCGCAAAGCGCCCGTCTTTGGCCCAGCGACCGGCTCCCGAGGTTGCGGCGCTGGCGGCGGAGCGCTATCCTGAGGGTGCGTACGGTAACAGTGGAGCCCGACGGAGGAGGCTGCGCGATGAACGGTGCAGAGTATGTGGTGCGGACGCTGCAGGAGCGGGGCGTGGAGCGCATCTTTGCCCTTTGCGGCAACGGCCTGGCCCCCTTCCTGGAGGCCTGCGGCGCGCTGGAGATGCCCGTGATCGACGTGCGGAACGAGCAGTCCGCCGCGTACATGGCCGACCTGTGGGGGCGGATGACCGGCCGCCTCGGCGTCGTTGCGGTGAGCAGCGGGCCCGGGCACACCAACGCCCTCACCGGCCTGGCCAACGCCTGGTGGGATGGAGGCCCCCTCCTCTTGATCAGCGGCCAGAGCGACGACCTCTCCCGCGGCCTAGACCACTTTCAGGAGCTGGACCAGGTCGAGATGGCCGCCCCGGTCACCAAGTACGCCCGGAGGGTGCACCACGAGTCGGCGCTGGGGTTCATGCTCGATGAGGCGATCGCCCAGGCCACCACGTCGCGCCCGGGGCCGGTGCACCTCACCATTCCAGAAGACGTGCTGGCGGCCCCCTTCGCCGAGGAGCCGGAGCCCGAGCACGGCACCACACCTGCTAGCGTGCAGGGCGTGGGCCCCGCCGACGAGGCGCTCGTGGGTCAGGCGCTCGACATGCTGGCCGCCGCGGAGCGGCCCTTTCTCCTGGTGGGGAGCGGGGCGTTCTACTCGGGCGTCTGGGAGCCCTTACGGCGCCTGGCCGAGGCCACCAACGTCCCTATCCTCACCCACATCTGGGACCGTGGCTGCATCGAGGAGGCCATTCCGCAGTACGTCGGCGTCACGAACGACGAGCTGAACGGCGCGATGGCCTCGTTCTCCGAAGCGGACCTCGTGTTGGCGGTCGGGGCGCGGCTCGACTACCGGGTGGGGTACGCCCGCCCGCCCGCCATCGACGCGGACGTCCGGATCATCCGCATCGATGCGGATCCCGCCGAGCTGCATCGCGGTCGCCGGGCCGATCTCGCCATCGCCGGCGAGCCCCGCTTGGCCCTCGATGCCCTGGCAACGCTGGCGGGGGAGCGCGAGGGCTGGGCGAATGACGAATGGCTCGCCGAGGTGCGTGCCACCCGCGAGGCGCTCAAGGCCCAGTATGCCGGCCTGTGCGTCGGCGACGAGTGTCCGATGCCCGGCCTGCGCATCTGTCAGGAGATCCAGCCCTTCCTCCAGCGGGACCTGACCTTCCTGCTCGATGGGGGGAACATCGGCCGCTGGGCGCACCTGTGGCTGTTCGACCGCCACCCCTCCCACTGGATGACCTGCGGCGCCAGCGGGGTGGTCGGCTGGGGGGTGCCCGGCGCCGTGGCGGCGCGGCTGGCACGACCCGATCGACCGGTGCTCCTCCTCAGCGGCGATGGCGCCGCGGGGTTCACCTTTACCGATGTGGAGACGGCGCTCCGTTTCGGCACGCCGTACGTCATGGTCGTCGCCCACGACGCGGCCTGGGGGATCGTGGCCGACGCCCAGCCCCCCGAGAGGCGGGTGGCCTGCGAGCTGGGCGAGATCCGCTTCGATCGCCTCGCCCAAGCCCTGGGGGCTCGGGGCGTGTACATCGAGGAGCCTTCAGCGCTCGCCCCGGCGATCGAGGAGGGCCTCGGGCTCGACACCGTCACCGTGATCCAGGTGCCGACCGAGCTCGGCGGCCTCTCCGCCTATACCGGAAACCAGGGCTGACAGGGAGGACCGGGACCCGGCGTGAGAGTCGTCGGTTCCCGGTCCTCCGGCCTCACGTCACGCGAGGAGGCTCGTGAGCCTCTCCACGTCAAAGTCGACGACGATGGTACCGTCGATGTCGAACGTGGGCGTCACCAGCCGGCCGCCCGCCCACTCGCGCACCTGGCGGGCGGCCCGGGGCGAGGCGTTCACGTCGACCTCCGTGTACTCGATGCCGCGCTCCTCGAGCCACTGGCCGGCTACGCGGCAGTCGGGACACCACCGGGTGCAGTACATCACCACCCCGCCGCTGGGCAGGGGGGCATCCTCTGCTTGCCACCAGGCCGGCTCTTGGGCGGCGGCGTCTGGATCGATGCGCCGCAGGGCGTCCAGGAGCACCTCGTTGTCCGGTTGGTCGTCGATGTCGTGCACGTCGACATAACGGATGACGCCTTCGCGGTCCATGATAAAGATCGCCCGCTCGGCCTTGCCCTCGTCGCGCAGTACGCCGTAGCGCTCGGCCACGGCGCCGTGTGGCCAGAAATCGCTGAGCAGCGGGTAGGAGATGCCACCCAGGCTTTCCGCCCACGCCTCGAGGCAGGGGACGGAATCCACGCTGATGCCCAGGACCTGGGCATTCAACCCTCCGAACTTGGCGAGATCCGCCTCGTAGGAGGGTATCTGATGGGATCAAACCGGCGTCCAGGCCAGCGGGAAGAAGGCGAGGACGACGTTCTTGCCGCGCAGCGCGCCGAGGGCGACGTCTTTGCCCAGGTGGCTGGGCAGGGTGAAATCGGGGGCGCGCGTCCCTATCTGTGCGACCATGGGACCTCCCATCGTTCGTAAACTATAGCACTATGCTCAGTATAGTCATGATCCGCCCGCGAGCCAACGCTCTGGGCGCTCCGCCACTCAACTCTAATGCTGGCTTTTGCGCTCCACACTGCGTATTTGCGCGCATACGATACAAATCCATTGCATCGCTGCCAGAGAAAGGGTACCATGATAGGTGGGGATGCACGGGGGCACGCAGCGCTGCGCGTTGTTGCAGATCGTCCTCGTAGCGCGACCCCCCGTGACCAGAGTATAGGGAGGTATCATGGGCAAGATCGCGATTCACGGTTTCGGTCGCATCGGTCGCTCGGCGCTCAAGGCGGCGCTGCGAGACGACCTCTTTGTGCCCTTTTCCATCTCCGACATCAAGGAACTGGACGTGCTCGCCGCGCTCTTCAAGGCCGACTCGAACTATGGCCTGTGGCCCGAGGACGTACACACCAGCAAGGACGCGTTCGTCATCGGCGGCCGCGAGATCAAGTACTTTGACTCGTCCAAGGCCGTGCCGAACTGGGCCGAGCTCGGTGTCGACCTGGTATTGGATTGCACCGGCCGTGCGACGACGCGCGCCGGCGCCCATCCCCATTTCGACGCCGGCGCCAAGCGCGTGCTGGTGAGCGCTCCGTCCAAGACGCTGGAGGATACCGATGCCGTCCTCCTGCCGGGGATCAACATGGAGCAGTACGACCCCGAAAAGCACCGGCTGATCTCCATGGCCTCGTGCACGACGAACGGGCTGGCGCCCGTCGTCAAGGTCCTCTTGGAGAACTTTGGCATCCGGAGCGGGTTCTTTTCCACCGTGCACTCGTACACCAACTCCCAGTCGCTGACCGATCAGCCCATGCGCGATCGGCGCGACTCCTGGGCCGCCGCCGAGAACATCATCCCGTCCTCGTCGGGCGCGGCCAAGGCGCTCCTATTCATCTGGCCCGATCTCGACATGACGGGCAAGGCTTACCGCGTGCCCACGCGGACGGGCTCCATCGCCGAGGTGGTCGCCGTCCTCGGCCGCGACGCGACGGCCGACGAGGTGCGCGACGCCTTCCGCAAGGCGGCCAGCGAGCCCCCGCTCCAGGGCGTCATGGGCGTCCTGGAGGACGAGTGGGTGTCTTCGCGCATCGTCGGCGATCCGCACTCGGCGATCGTCGACCTGCCGTTGATCTCTGTGCTGGGCGGCAACCTCGTATCGGTGGCATCCTGGTACGACAACGAGATGGGCTATTCCACCAAGCTCGCCGAGACGGCCGCGCGCCTGGCCGAGTAGGCGCCGAGCAACGCCCAACCGCGCCGCCGCGGATCGGAAAGATCCGCGGCGGCGCGCTGCGTCCCGGCCTTGTGAGGCGCTCCTCCGCCGGCTATACTCCCCTTCGACAGATGCCCAACGACAGAGGAGGTCACAGGCTATGGTGCAGCGCGTAGGATTCGTCGGCGTGGGGATCATGGGCGAGGGGATGGCGGCCAACCTCCTCAAAGCGGGGTTCCAGGTCACCGTCGCGGCGCATCGCAACCGCGAGCCGGTGGAACGGCTGCTGGCGGCGGGCGCCCGGGAGGCGGACTCTATCGCCGCAGTGGCGCGGGACGCCGAGGTGGTGGTGACCTGCGTGCCGAACGACGCCGTCGTCGAAGAGGTGCTCTTGGGCGAGGGCGGCGTGGCCGAGGGCGCGCCCCAGGAGCTCATCGTGGTGGATACCAGCACCATCTCGCCCCTGACGTCGCAGCGGTTGGCCGGCGCCCTCGCCGAGCGGGGCATCACCATGCTGGACGCGCCGATCAGCGGCGGCCAGGCGGGTGCTGCCGCCGGCACCTTGGCCATCATGGTCGGGGGGCCCCGGGAAGCGTTCGAGCAGGTGCGGGCGGTGCTAGATGCGATGGGCAAGAGCATCACCTACGTCGGCGACAACGGGTCCGCGCTGGCGGTGAAACTGGTGAACAACCTCATCGTGGCGTCCACCCTCGTGGCCGTGTCGGAGGGCTTTACCATGGCCGCCAAAGCCGGGGTGGATCCGGCCGTCATCCAGCAGGTGCTGGCCGGGGCGACGGCGCGCTCCTACGTGGTGCAGGACAAGGTGCCCAACTCCATCCTCAAGGGGAACCTCCAGCCAGGCTTCAAGCTGGAACTCATGCACAAGGACATGGGGCTGGCCCTCGACTTTGGCAAGGCGCTCAAGGTGCCGATGTTCGACACGGCGCTCGTGCACCAGCTGTTCACCCAGGCCCTGGGCATGGGCAAGGGCGATCTGGACTGCATCGCCGTGAGCGAGCTGTACACCGAGGCGACCGGCGTGTCCCTCAAGGCCCGCGAGGCGTAAGGAACGATCGCTCCACAAACAACCGCCCGGCGTCGCGACTCATGGCGGCGCCGGG
>JAAZBQ010000633.1 GCA_012513725.1 Chloroflexota bacterium | reverse complement strand
GCCACCGAGGGCGCGCAGCACGCGACCGCCCCACCCCGGGCGTGGGGCCGCGGACGCCTGCGGGTCGATCGGTCGTCCTCGCTCGCGCATCGCGCCTCATCGCGCGGCGCCGGCTCCTGGGGGCCCGTTGGCCCGGCGCGGCTCACACGTCGCGCAGGCCGACCATCGGCCCATAGGGGGCCAGGCTCACCGTCGGATACGGGTTGCAAAAGATGTCGTTCTGCTCGTAGCCAAAGCGCCACATCCGGGCGCACATCTCCTCGATCACCGGCCGATACCGCGGATCCTCCGCCAGGTTGCGGATACAGTGCGGGTCCTCGCGGAGGTTGTACAGTTCGTCAAAGTCGAACCCGTTGTAGACGTACTTCCACTCTTTGGTGCGCACGTAGCGCTGGGAGTAGTACAGCTCCACGCCGTTGAACTGGCTATAGACGGCGTCGGGCCACTCGGCGGGCGTTTGCCCCCGGAAGAAGGGCACCAGGCTGCCACCGGTGGACCGGGGCAGCGCGCCCCCGGCCAACTCGGCAAAGGTGGGGGCAAAGTCGGCCTGGGTCACGAACTCGTCCACGGTGCGGCCGGGCTCGGCGATGCCGCGGGGCCAGCGCGCGACGCAGGGGACGTGGTAGCACTCGTCGAACGCGGCCACGCCCTTCATGAACAGGCCGTGGGCCCCCGCATAGTCGCCGTGGTCGGAGAGAAAGATCATCAGGGTGTTGTCGGCCTGGCCCGAGGCATCCAGCGCATCCATGACCATGCCCAACAAGTCATCCTGCATGGTGCAGAACCCCCAATAGTGGGCGATGGCCTCCCGGTACTCCTGCTCGCTCATCTGGTCCCAGAAGCGTCGCTGCCGCTGGTAGACCCGGGGCTTGTCCAGTAGGTTGTCATAAAAGGAAGGTGGCAACTCGACGTCGGCGGGATCGTACATCGTCGCGTACTTTTCCGGGATGACGTACGGGTCGTGGGGCCCGACGGGGCCGACGAACAGGCACCAGGGCTTGCCCGTGGCCACCAGGTCGTCTAGCGCCCGGATGCCGGCGTTCACCGCTTCCAGATCGTGGGGGTGAAAGGGGTCGTGCTCGGGGTCCGGCTCCCGGGTGCCGTAGAGGCGGAAGCGACCCCAGCCCGGCCGCAGGAGCTCGCCGTTCTCCCGGGGGGCGTCGCTCTCCGGCTCCTTGGCCATCTCGCGAAAGCGCTCCCAGCGGAGCCCGTGCATCTCGCCCTTCACGGCCGAGGTATGGTACTCTTTCCAGCCGCGGTCGGCGGGTCCCTCGGTGGCGGAGACGTGCCACTTGCCGGCAAACCCCAGTTCGTACCCCTCATCGCGGAGGACCTCGGAAAAGGTCGTGACGTCGGGGTACAGCGACTCGTGGAGCGCCGCCTGGTTCAGGACGTTGTTATAGATGCCGTGGAGCGACGGGTAGAGGCCAGTCATGAATGTGGCCCGCGACGGGCAGCAGTGGGCGGTGGTGGTATAGGCCTGCGAGAATCGCAACCCCTCGGCCGCCAGGCGATCGGCGTTAGGGGTCTGGCAGGGGTGGTCGGGCGCCACCACGCCGCCCCACTCCTGATCGTTCATCATGATGAGGATGTTCGGTCGTTCGGTCTCGGCCACGGTGCGGCTCCTTGTCCGTTGCGGTGGATCGTTCCTACAGCCCCTGCTCGTCTAGGCGCTCGAGCGTTTCCTCGTAGACGTTGTAGCGCTCCTGCTCGCACTCGTCCGGGTCCACGTACTTGAGCCACAGGGCGCTATCCGGGCGGTTCCCGGCGATCTCGCGCCGGCTGCGGTGCCAGTCGGCGGAGGGCCCGTGCCAGACGACCTCCCGATCCTGCAGGAGGATGAACTCGCCGGCGTAGCGGGTGAACTGGGCCATGTGGTCGCGGTAGTGGAGGGCCTGCTCGCAGGTGGTCCGGCGCCAGGAGGTCACCGTCTCCTCGGCGTCCAGTTGGTCCGCATAAAAGTCGCCCATCGGCGCCTCCACCTCGGAGGTCCAGTCGATGGCCGCCAGGTCCGCGGTGCCCAGGCCGTTCTCGTGGCAGACGAGGCCGGGGTTCCGGTCGCGGCCGTAGGGCATGTCGGGCCAGTCGCCGAGGGGGTCGTGGCCCATCAGGTGGGTCACCACGGCGTCGGTGGCGGTGACCTGGTCGCCGGCGATGAGCGCATCGCAGACCCGCGCCTCGCCGCCCCACTCGCGGCCCGCCTGGCAGATGATGGCGTCGATGATGTTCATCGTGGGGTGGATGGTGCGGCCCAGGTCCGCCAGGACGTAGGGGAGGCGGATGATGTGGTGGTAGTAGTGCCGCGGCCGGCCGAGCGGCGGCTCGGTGCAGAGGCCAAAGAGGTTCTTGAGCGCCAGGGTGACGCCCATGAACTTGTGGTTCTTGGCCGTCTGGACAGAGACAAAACAATCGGCGTCGACCACCGACTCGGGCAGGACGTACTCGGCGAACATCAGCCCGCCTCCGGGCACCGCCACGCTGCGTGCGGGGGGCTGATCGCCGTCGACAAACGGCACGTCAAACTCCCGGAGCACCGGCAGGAGGGTGATGGTCTCCTCCACGGTGTGCTGCTTGCCCGCGCCGCCCATCACCGAGATCTCGCAACAGGTGATGTCGGCCGAGGTGTTCTCGCGCAAGAGGCGCAGCACCGCCCGGGCGACCTGAAAGTCTACCAGCTCCTGGAGGCGCCCGGCGTGGTAGCGGAGTTCGTCCGGCCGCCAGGCTTGGTTGAACTTGATCGAGATCGTCTTGGCAGCCTTGAGTTTGGCCCAGGCTGCCTCGAGGGGGGCGGTGGCTCGCTGCAGGGCCTCGTACACGGCCTCATCGGACGCCCGATGATCGCAGTGGACGGCACGCACGATGGGTTTGCTCTCGCCGGACATACCTGTCCCTCCGCATGGGCTTATGACACACTGGCGAGATGATAGGCGTTTCGTCGGGCGGGGGCAAGTGTTCCGCGACGGGCGGGCTCCCTTTTGCGCGCCAGGGCACCAGGTCTTATAATGGCGGCGAGTGCACCGCGCACTGTGTAGCGCATTGTGCCCATCTGGATGCGTTGGGGCTCCATCTCACACCTGTAGCGGTGTCGGACGGGCCCCTTTTTTCTGTTCCTCTTGTACGCCCAGCGGCGAGGAGGCGAGGCATGGTACAGGCTTCTTCCGACGAGCCCGGCAGCTCTCGGGTCGCGATCGGTCAGGATGTCGACCGCTCTGCGAGCGACGTCATTGCCGGCGTCGATCCCGAGGTGGCCGAGGCACTGGCCGACGAGGCCAGGCGGCAGCACGAGACCATCGAGCTGATCGCTTCGGAGAACTATGTGAGCGAGGCGGTGCGGGCGGCGCACGCCTCGCTCCTGACGAACAAGTACGCCGAGGGGTACCCGGGGCATCGCTACTATGGGGGCTGCCGCTACGTGGACGTCGTGGAGGACCTGGCTCGGGATCGCGCCGCGGCCCTCTTTGGCGCCGAACACGCCAACGTGCAGCCGCATTCGGGCTCGCAGGCCAACGCCGCCGCATACATGGCCATGCTGGAGCTGGGCGATGCCGTTCTGGCCATGGACCTGGCCCACGGCGGCCACCTGACCCACGGCAGCCGGCTCTCCTTTTCGGGCCGGCAGTACCGGTTCCATCACTATGGCGTCGACCCCGACACCGAGCGCATCGACTATGACGCGCTGGAAGAGCAGGCGCGCGAGGTGCGCCCGAGGCTGATCGTGGCGGGGGCCAGCGCCTATCCCCGCATCATCGATTTCGCCCGGATGCGCGAGATCGCCGACGCCGTGGGGGCGCGCCTCATGGTGGACATGGCCCACATCGCCGGGCTGGTGGTGGGGGGCGTGCATCCGAGCCCGGTGCCCCATGCCGACGTGGTGACCACGACCACCCACAAGACGCTGCGCGGCCCCCGGGGCGGCCTCATCCTGTGCCGCAAAGAGCTGGCCCGCCAGATCGACCGCGCGGTGTTCCCAGGCATCCAGGGCGGCCCGCTGATGCACGTCATCGCGGCCAAGGCCGTGGCCCTCCAGGAGGCGGCGTGTCCCGGGTTCGCCGAGTACGCCCGCCGGATCGTGGCGAACGCGGCGGCCCTGGCCGAGGGCCTGGCGGCCGCGGGGCTCCGCCTGGTGTCGGGCGGCACCGACAACCACCTGCTCCTGGTGGACGTCCGCAGCGTGGGCCTGACGGGCATCGAGGCGGAGGACGCCCTGGAGCGGGCGAACATTGCCCTGAACCACAACATGATCCCCTACGATCCCCAGCCTCCCCGGGTGACCAGCGGCATCCGCCTGGGCACGCCGGCCGTCACCTCCCGGGGGATGGGGCCCCAGGAGATGCGGGTGCTGGCGTCCATGATGGCGCGCGTGCTCAAGGCGCCAGAGGACGACGCGGTGGCCGCGGCGGCTCGCGAGCAGGCGCTGGCCCTCTGCCGTGCCTTTCCGCTGGAGCGTTAGCGCACGGGCGACACCAGCGAACGGAACCCCAGGACGCAGTCAGGGGCGAGAGAACCGCGCGGTTCTCTCGCCCCTCTCCGTTCAGTACTGGCCGCACGCGGCGTCGCGGCAGGCCCTGGTTACGGCTGCGCCAGCGCGGCGCCGGCGGCGTCCCACGTGTAGGCGTAGGTGGTGGGCTCTTTGAGGTAGCTCCCAAAGGGGGCGTCAGAGTCGTCGGGGGCGATGACCGCCGGCTCGGGCCGGGCGGGGATCTCGGGCGCACCCTCGGCCACGTCGAACGTGTTATAGGCGTCCACCGCCGTGCGCACGACCTCCAGCTCGGCGACCGCCGCCGGGTCGTCCGGGGCCACCGGCACGTCGCGGAAGCTCATCGCCACCACGCCGACGAGCACGGCCACGATGCCCAACACAATGAACAGCTCGACCAGGGTGAATCCGTTTTCGTTGCGCATGAACTGCTCCTTGCAGGGTCCCACGACGTATGGTCGGGGCGCCGACGTGGGAGGGCGCCATCAGGCTGCACGGCCTCAGGATACCAGCCCCACGGCCCGCGCCTGTTAAGAGTGCGTGAATGATGCATATGGCTGCGGTAAAGGCGGGCGCGAGCGGGCCACCGGATGGAAAGAGAAGAGGGCTCGGGATCGCGGGAGAACCTTCTCTCCCGCGATCCCGGGCCCTCTGCCTGGGTCTGGCGCCGGGCGACGGTCAGCGCCCCTGCACGAGGTTCTGCAGGCGCTCGGGGTTGCTCGTTACCGTCGAGATCGCCTCGGCGGTGACGTTGGCCCGCCGGTACAGGTCGACCAGCGCCTGGTCCATGCTCCGCATGCCCTGACGCTGGTTCGTCTCCATGACGCCGGGGATCTGGGGCGTCTTGCCCTCGCGGATCAGGTTGCGCACCGCGGTGGAGGCCAGCAGGACCTCGACCGCCGCCACGCGCCCCTGCCCATCCGCCGTGGGGATCAGCGCCTGCGACAGGATACCCTCCAGGACGTCGGCCAGGATGGTGCGTGTTTGCTGCTGCAGATGGGGCGGAAAGACGTCGACCAGGCGGTCGATGGTCTGGGCGGCGCCGGCGGTGTGCAGGGTAGAGAGGACCAGGTGGCCCGTCTCGGCGGCGGTCAACGCGGCATCGATCGTGTCCATGTCGCGCAACTCGCTCACCACGATGACGTCGGGATCCTGCCGGAGGGCGGCGCGAACGGCGCCCGCGGCGCTCGGCGTATCGACGCCCACCTCCCGCTGGGTGATCAGCGCGCGCTTGTCCTCCAGCAGGTACTCGATGGGGTCCTCGCAAGTGACGATGCGCGCGGCCTTGCGCTCGTTCAGGTGCTCGATCATGGCGGCGAGGGTGGTGGACTTGCCGCTGCCCGCCGGCCCGGTCACCAGCACGAGCCCGCGGGGCCGCATGATGAGCTCCTTGCACACCGACGGCAGGCGCAGGTCGTCCAGACTGGGCACGGTCGACGGGATGCGGCGCCAGGTCATGGCGATCGCGCCGCGCTGGCGGCTGGCGCTCACCCGCAGCCTGCTCCCGCCATCGATGGTGCAGGAGAGATCCAGTTCGGGCTGGGCCTCAAAGCGGGCCCGCTGGGATTCGTCGCTTACCTCGCAAAAGAGGCGCGAGAGGTCCGCGGCGTCGAGGGGCTGCCAGCCGTTCTGGGCCAGCAACTCCCCCGCCACCCGCAGCACCGGGGGCCGCCCGACCTTCAGGTGGAGGTCAGAGGCGCCGTACTGCTCGACGAGATCGAGCAGCGCCGCGGCATCGAGCGGCCGATCGGCGGACTCGCGTCCGATGGGCGGGGCGTCGTTCGGTGGCGAGTTG
>JAAZBQ010000632.1 GCA_012513725.1 Chloroflexota bacterium | reverse complement strand
TGCTGCAGCGCCTTGAGCACGATGGCCGACGTCCGCAGGTTGGTGTTCATCGAGGAGCGGTCGATCTCCTCCTCCTCCCAGTGCGCGCCCGAGGCGGAGACGATGGCGGCGTTGGCGAACTCGTTCGCCAGGTCGTCCAGCCGGGCCGTCTCCTCGGGCTCCATCATCTCCAGGGTCATGGCCAGGAAGCCCAGCGCATAGAGGGACATGTCGTGGCGGGAGTCGTCGTAGAGGGCGACGGCGCGCCCCAGGTCGCCCCGGCCGGCGTACGCCAGCGAGTACAGCACCGTGGCGCGCAGGTCGGGGGAGGCGTTGCGGCTGGAACGGTTCAGCCAGGAGTAGAGATAGTCGATGCCCCGCCCGAGCGAGCCCTCGTCCACCGTGAACCCCGCGTCATTCGCCTCCACGAGGCCATAGACGACATAGGCAGTCATCAGCGGATCGCTCCGCTGCCGCGGCCACCAGCCCCAACCGCCGTCCAGGTTCTGGCCGCGGTAGAGGCGTTGCAGCGCGGTGCCTACCAGGTCGGGAAGCGTCTCCTCGAGGTCGGGCCGCTCGATGCCCAACGCGCGCAGGGCGCGGTAGGTCACCACGTTGGGCAGGAACCGGGAGACGGTCTGCTCGACGCACTCGTACGGGTAGTGCTTGAGGAACTCGAGCCCCTCGCGCATCCCGGCAGCCAACGAGGGCTCCAGGTGCACGGTCAGGTCGCCCTGCGAGCGCTCCGCGCTGAGGGGCAAGCGGATCAGCTCCAGCGTCTGGTCCTCGACCTGCCCCGCCGTGCCCACCACCTCGGGGGACGTCGCGTGGTAGACCGGGAGGGTTAGGTCGATGGCGTCGCCGTATCCTCCGCCCGAGACGCTGTAGCGCAGCCGGGCGGCCCCTACATCGCCCACCGAGGCGGGCCAGGAGAGGGCCTCGCGGCCGCCGGCGGCGACGGTGAGCTCCTGCTGGGCATCCTGCACCTCGACGCCCTCGGCGCCGAGCACGGCGGTGAGGTCCAGGGCCTCGTCGGTGTTGTTGTGCACGATGGCGCCCAGGATCGGCTCGTCGCCGATGACCATGAACCGCGGCGCCACCGGCCGGATCAGGACGTCCAGCGTAGAGACCACCTGCGCGTCGGCCATCCCCACCTCGGTGTCGGCGGTCACGGCCTGCGCCGCCATCCGCCACGTGGTGAGGTTATCGGGCAGGGTCACCGTCACGGTGGCCTCGCCGTTCTCGTCGGTGCGCACCTCGGGGGCCCAGTAGGCCGTGTCGCGGAAATCCTGTCGGACCGACAGTCCCTCGTCCCCGGGTCCGCCGCCGCCGCCCTTGTCCTCGCCCTCGGCGATCAGGAGCAGCCGGTCGACGAGCACCGTCAGGGTGCTGCCCGTGGCCACGCCGAGCGGACGCTGCCGGTAAAAGGCGTCCACGATGTCCGTGGGGTCGCCGCCCGTCAGCGCCTCGACGGCGCGGTCCACCAGCTTGAGTGACATCTCGGCCTCCACCCCCTCGCCCTCATAGTTCTGGGCCAGGACGTGGAAGGTGGCCTCCTGCCGCGGACGGTAGGGCTCCGACTGGTCCGGCGTGATGGTGATGGTCAGTTCTTGCTGCTCGGTAGAGACGGGCAGCGCCACGTACACCACCTTGATGCTCGGGGTCGGATGGTCCTCGCCCATCCCCTGGACGATGGTCACCGAGACGTACACGTTCGGGGCATAGTCGGCGATGATCGGTATCTCCACCTGCTCCGAGTTGGAGGTCAGCGTCATCACCTGGCGTTCGATCACCCGGCCGCGCTCGATGGTCAGGAGCGCCATCACCTCGCCCTCGTAGGGGGAGGGGATGAGGACGGTGGCCGTCTCGCCGGGGCGGTACAGGTCCTGATCGGCGATGAGCTCGATGGCATCGACGTTCTCGCGGCCCCAGTTCACATACTCCCGGCCGCTCACCCACAGGTAGCCGGAGGAGCGCACCTCGTTCTCGCGCTCGTCGAGCCCCGTGACGAGGACGCGGTAAGAGCCGCCCTCCTCCGGGGTAAAGGTGACCTGGGCGTAGCCTTCCTCGTCGGTGGTCACCGTCTCGGTGGCCACGGCGGTCTCGCGGATGGTGTTCGTCCAGTAAAAGCGGCCGTCGTCGGCCTCCTCCCGGACGCTGAGCCATTCGCGCTGCAGCAGCGTGGCGGTGAGCGACTGCTCGGTGACCGTCACCCCCTGGGTGTCCACGGTGATGATGGCCACATCCTGCGGCTGCCCGGCGGTGCCCACGTACGAGAGGGGCTGCACGCCGATGTAGAACTCGCCCTTGTGGATGATGGCCGAGGCGCGAGCGCTGACCTCCTGGTTGTTCAGGTCGGTCACCGCCACCTCGATGGCGTACACCTGGCTCTGGGTCTCGTCTCCCAGGTCCGCGGGCACCTCAAAGGAGAACGCGCCCTGGGCGTCGGTCTCGCCGCGCCCCTCGGTCACCAGCCCGCTCCCCGAGGTGAACCAGCGCGATTCATAGTCGAAATCAGCAAAAGAGTAGTTACCCGTACCCTCCCAGCGGTCAAAGTAGTACGGCGACTGCACCACCGACCAGCGCACCTGGGCGTTGGCCACCGGCCCGCCGAAATAGTAGGAGGCCTGCGCTTCGACGGCGATCGTGTCGCCCTGGACGTACTCTGGGGCGTCGGCCGCCACGGTAACCTCGAACTCCGGCCGGCGGTACTCGGCGACGCTGAACTCGGTGGCGAACATGTGCTCGTCGTATTCGGCCAGCAGGCGATAGTACCCCAGCGCAGCCTCTGCATCCAGCAGGAACTCGCCGTGCACCGTGCCCATCTCGCTGATCGGCAGGTCCGCCGTATAGATCTCTCGCCCCTCGACGTCGATCAGCCGCAGGGCGACGGTCCCGGGCTCGCTGCCCGGCAGGCTATAGTCGCCATCGCGATCCTGCCGCAGGATCCCGCGCAAGTAAACGGTCTGGCCCGGGCGGTAGATCTGGCGATCGGTGTACAGCATCGCCCGGTACTCCAGGGGATAGGGATCATACGAGAGGTCATAGTCCCACGGCTGGATGCCCCGGCCCCAGTTCTTCATGTGCACCGTGAGGGCGTCGCCCTCGCGGGTGAGGACGTAGAGCGACTCCCAGGGCTCCTGCCCGGCGTGTTCGACCTCGGCGATTCCCTCGGCGTCGGTGGTGGCCTCGGCCAGGAGGCCGCCCGTGCCGCCGTAGATCATGAGCGGGGCATCCTCGACGGGCTGGCCGCTCTGGAGGTCGGTGACCCAGGCCAGCGTCTCGCCGACGACGCTCTTGATCGCCACGTTCCGCCCGGTGACCACCATCAGGTGGTTCTGCTGATAGGTGACCTGCGGGGAGGATACGCGCAGATAGTAGAGGCCGGCATCGAGGGGCTCGCCGTCTTCGTAGGTTAGGTCCTCGACGACGCGCGCCTCGACGTTCCGTTCGGTGTCCGGCTCTGCCGTCCAGCGGTGCAAGAGTTGGTTGTTGCCCGGTGCGTACGACTGCCACCGTTGCCAGGAATCCTGCCCGGTGAGGGCCATGAAATCCTCGGGCGATATGGTGTAGAGCGCCAGGTTCAGTTGCTCCACGTTCATCGCCCGGATGAGCACGGCCGCCGGCGCATAGTCGTTGTAGGAGGCCACCTGATCGGGCAGATCGAGGTAGAAAGATGGCGAGAACGCGCGGGTCGTAAAGCTATACATGACCTCCTCGACCAGCGGGTCGCCGTTCTGGCCCAGGATGCCGGTGGAGAGGGTCACCGTGTACTCGGTGGAGGGCTCCAGGTACGTGGACACGTAGACGATGGTGTCGTCCTCGCGCCAGTAGGCCTGGAACTCGGCCTCGGGCGTGATGGTGAGGTTGTCGACCAAGGTCTCCGTGTCGATCGGCGCGGAGAAGGTGATCTCCAGGCCCTGACCGGGATCCACGGCGCGGCCCTGGGGGCTGAACCCCAGCACCTGGGGCTCGGCGACGACGCGAAAATGGGTCTGCAGGTCGTCGGGCAGCGCGGCCTCGCCGCTGGCCGCCGGCGCCCCGGCCGTCACCTCCAGGCGATAGGTCACCCCCTTGGCCAGCGGCTCCAGGGGCTGGAAGATCAGCGTGTTCTCGTCCCATGTCAAGGCGCCGGACACCGCCTCGCCGACCGCGTCGTAGAGGCGCACGTGGTCCTCTGTGGCCGAGCGATCCATCGCCTGGCTGAACACGACCCGCACGTCGGCGTCCTGGGGGACGTGGCGCGCCTCGTTCGCCGGGATCACCTCGACGACGCGCGGCAGCTCCGTGGCAAACGACCAGACATAATCCTCGACCAAGACGCCGCCAGTAGTGTCCTCGAGACCCGCCGGCAGGGTGACGGTGTACTCGATGCCGGGAATCAGGGGCTCGGACGGCTGGAAGGAATAGATCGAGGTGTTCGTCCACTCCCCATCGCCCTCGACGGGCGGCTCAAAGACCAGGGGGTCGGGCAGGTCGCCCTGCTCGCGCACCGCGGTGAGCGGCACCACGGGCCGATTGAACACCACCCGGACCACCGTGTCGGTGGCCACGTCGATGCTATCGGGCCGCGGGACCACGTCGGTGACCTCCAGGGTGCCGACGGTGCTGAACTGGAAGGTCAGCGGGTCCTCTGGCGAGAGGCCCTCGGCGCTGGCGACGTCCTCCTCGAGCTGGACCCGGTATGCGGCGCCCCGGGCCAAGGGCTCCTCGGGCACGAACACCAGCGTCGTGGGGTCCTGCCATTCCAGGCGCCCCGGCACTTGGGGCTCGATGCGAAAGGCGCCCTCAACGCTGGCCTGATCCATCGGCTGGTCAAAGTACAGCACCAGCGGCTCGTCCACGCGCTGCTCCTCGCCCCGGGCCGGCATGGTGCCCGTCAGCCTGGGGGGCTGTGGGGCAGGCGGCTCCGTGGTGGGGCCCTCGGTCGGCGCGGGCGCCGTCGTGGGGCGCGGTGTGGCCTGCGCCTGGCTCATGGTGGGCACCGGCGTGATGGTGGCCTGGCCCCCGCCGCAGCCCGCGATGGACAGCAGCATGGATACGACGACGGCAATGGACAGGAGTCGGTGCATGCGGCTTTTCATGGCTCCATCCTTTCGTGCAGAACGCGGCCACCGAAACGACCATCGCGCGCAGCGCGCGTGGGACTACGTGTTCATCGCTGGGCACAAGCGTCCGGGCGCTGGCGGCAGTCGCCCAGTACGCGGATGCGCAGCGTTGCGCCCTCCACCGGCCGCCCTGCGGCGTCGGCGCCCACCAGCCGCAGCGTGTGCTCCCCCTCCGACAGCGGCCAGTAGGTGCGGTAGGGCGCCTGCGACCACGTCAGCCAGGGCTCATCGTCCACCAGGAGGGTGACCTCGGGCGCGCCGTTGGGAGCACCCACGGCCACGATCTCCAGTTGCTGGTATCGGTCCGAGATGTCGGCTGCCAGGCAATAGGTGGATCCCGGCGCCGGCGCGGCGAACCATGGGCCGCCGCCGTGCGCCATCAGGCCATCGTCCACCTCTGTGGGGCCCGGCGTCTCGGGCTGCGATTGCCCCTGCGCAACGACCGCTCGCTCCGGGGGCATTGGTAGGCCGTTCTCCTGGGCCCACAGGAGCGCCTCGGGCGGCCAGTACGTGACGCGCC
>JAAZBQ010000631.1 GCA_012513725.1 Chloroflexota bacterium | reverse complement strand
CCTTTACCTACCACGGCGCCCAGGAGCCCGCCCTGCGCGAGGTGGACCTCGCCATCGACGCGGGGGAGTTCGTGGTGCTCGCCGGGCCCAGCGGGTGCGGCAAGTCCACCTTGGCCCTGGCCCTGGGGGGCTATCTGCACCACGGAGAGCGCGGGACGCTCTCGGGCAGCGTGCGGGTGGCGGGGATCGACGTCGGCGAGCAGCCGTTGTACGAGGTGGCCGACCGGGTGGGGCTCGTGCAGCAGAACGCCGAGGACCAGTTCTGCACCCTGCGGGTGGAGGACGAGGTGGCCTTTGGCCTGGAGAACCGCCGCTTACCCCCGGCCGAGATCGCCGAGCGCCTCCAGGCCGCCCTGGACCTCTGCGGGGCGCTGGATCTGCGGCACCGGACGCTGGGCACCCTCTCCGGCGGCGAGCAGCAGCGCGTGGCGATCGCCGCCATGCTGGCCTCGCGACCCCAGGTGCTGGTGTTCGACGAGCCCACCTCCAACCTGGACCCCACCGCCACGGCGACGATCTTTGGCGTGCTGGACCGCCTCCGCCGGGAGACGGGCATCACCATCATCGTCGCGGAGCACAAGCTGGGCTACCTGCGCGGGTTTTCGCCGCGCCTGGTGCGCCTGGAGGCGGGGCGCATCGTCGAGGACCGCGCCGGCCTCCCCGACCCGCTCCCCGCACCGTCCCGCCCCGCGGCCCCGGGCGGCGAGGCGCTTCTGGAGGCCGAGGGCCTCGCCTTTCGCCACGGCGAGCGCCCCATCCTCGACGGCGTGGACCTGGTGCTGCGGGCCGGGCAGATCGTGGCGCTGATGGGGGATAACGGCAGCGGCAAGACGACCCTCCTGCGCTGCCTGATGGGCCTCCTGCGCGCCCAGGGCGGCCGGGTGACCCTGGCCGGCCATCCGGTGGGGGAGACGCCCATCTCGCGACTGGCCCGGGAGGCGGGCTACCTGTTCCAGAACCCCGATCACCAGTTACTGGCCGCGACCGTCTGGGAGGAGGCCACTCTCCTGGGCCGCAACCTGGGGATTGAAAAGGAGGTGGCGGCGCCCGCCGAGGAGGGGCTGCGCGCCATGGGCCTCTGGGAGCGCCGCGACGCGCATCCCTTTGGCCTCTCCTACGGCCAGAAACGGCGCCTGAACGTGGTCTCCGTGACGGCTCACCGGCCCCGGGTAATCCTGGCCGACGAGCCGCTCATCGGCCAGGACCCGGCCAGCGCCGACGCCCTCCTCACCGCCCTGCGCCAGGCCGCCGACGGGGGAGCCTGCGTCCTCGCCGCCCTCCACGACCCCGAGGCAGTGCGCCGCCACGCCGACCGGGCCCTGTTCCTGGAGGGCGGTCGAATCGTCGTCGATGCGCCGCCCGAGGAGGCCTTTGTCGCCCTGGCCCGGGCTGGGCGCAGCGCCTACTTGCCGGTGACCGCATGATAGCGCGAGGCGCGGTGCCCGTCGCGGCGGGAGGGTGGCTGGCCCGGCTACACCCCCTGGTGAAACTGGCGTGGCTGGTGGTAGTCAGTGCGGCGGTGTTCGCCTATGGCGAGCCGCTCTACGTCGGGGGCATTCTCCTCGGGCTGCTCCTCCTGGCGCGTTCGGCGGGGGCCGGGCTCCTGGGGGCGCTCCGCGGGCGTCGGCTGCTGTTGTGGTCGGGGCTGACCCTCTTTCTCCTGCAGGCCCTCTTTTACCGGGGCAGCACGGTGTTGTTCCACCTGTGGCCCGGGGGCGGCCGGCTGCCCGTGTCGCTGGAGGGCATCGAACGGGGGGCGGTGGTCGCCGGGCGCTTTCTCGTGGTGGTGTTGGCCAGCCAGCTGTTCGTGCTGGTCACCGATCCGAGCGCGCTGGCCTACGCCTTGATGCAGGCCGGGCTGCCCT
>JAAZBQ010000630.1 GCA_012513725.1 Chloroflexota bacterium | reverse complement strand
GTGGCCCTCGCCCTGGGCGGGCGCCTCGTCACCCGAGACGAGTTGGAGCGCCTGAACGCGCTGCTCGATGGACACAAGATGACGCTGCGCACCATCATCACCTCCGACGAGCAGACGGCGCTGGCGGCCCAAGAAATGGGCATGCACGTGGTGGCCGACGGATCGCTGGGGGCCGATGCCCCCGCCGCCGCGCCGCCCCCGCCGCCCGAGGAGGCACTCGCCGAGGCCGAGGAGGCCCCTGCCCAGGTCGAGGAGCCGTCGAACGGCGACGGCGACGACACGGCGCCCCTGTTCGACGATCCGCCCCCGGCCTCCGGGCCGGCCCGGACCGCAGCGCCAGCGACTGCGCCGCAGACGGCGACTGTGCCGCGGACGGCAACTGTGCCGCGGACGGCGACTGCGCCGCGGACGGCGACTGCGCCGCGGACGGCGACGGCGGATGGCGAGCACGCGGTGTTCCTGCGCCGCAACGTGCGCTCGGGCCAGGTGGTCCACCACACGGGGAACGTCGTGATCCTGGGCGACGTGAACCCCGGCGCCGAGGTCTGGGCCACCGGCGACGTCATCGTGTGGGGCAGGCTGCGCGGCAGCGTGCGGGCCGGCGCCTCGGGGAACGTCGAGGCCGTGGTCTGCGCGCTGGAGATGCGCCCCCTGCAGCTACGCATTGGCGACTGCATCGCCCGCCCGGATGACGACGATCACAAGGCGCCGGCGCGCCCGGAGATGGCCCGGGCCCAGGATGGGGCCATCGTCGTGGAGGCCTGGACCAGCGCACGGGGAGTGTAGGGTATGCAGACACGGGTCATCACCATCGCTTCGGGCAAGGGCGGCGTCGGCAAGACGACCACCACCGCCAACCTTGGCGCGGCCCTAGCCATGCGCGGCATGCGGGTAGTGGTCATCGATACCGACATCGGCCTGCGCAACCTGGACACGGTGATGGGCCTCCAGAACCGCATCATCTATGATATCGTGGACCTCGTCGAGGGGCGCTGCCGCCTGCGCCAGGCCCTCATCCGCGACAAGGTGCTCGATGAGCTCTACCTCCTTCCGGCGGCCCAATCTCGCGACAAGGCGGCCGTCTCCATGGCCGATATGCTCCACGTCTGCGAAGAGTTGCGGGGGCAGTGCGATTTCGTGCTCATCGACGCGCCGGCCGGCATCGAGCACGTCTTTCGCAACGCCATCGCCCCGGCCACCGAGTTCATCCTGGTGACCACCCCCGACGCCACCGCCATCCAGGATGTGGATCGGGTGCTGGGCATCCTGGAGGGGGAGAATCGCGGCCCGGTGCGCCTGGTGGTGAACCGGGTGCGCGACGCCCTGGTCCGGCGTCAGGAGTCGCTGAGCCCCGAGGAAATCGTCAACCACCTCTCGGTGCGCCTCCTGGGCGTGGTGCCCGAGGACGAGCAGGTCATCGTCAGCGATAGCCGGGGCACGCCCGTGGTGCACGATGCGCGGACCCCGTCCGGGCGCGCCTACCGCGCCATGGCCGCCCGCGTTCTCGGCGAGGAGGAACCCGGCGCCGCCCCGGCGCCTGCGGCCAAGGCCAAGCCCTGGCGCGGCCTCCTGGCATGGCTCCATCTGCTCCGCTTTGTGAAGGGTCGATAGGTTTCATCATGGTCGTCTCGCGTACGTCTTGGCGCGGTGTGGATCTCCTGACCCCGCTGATCATCCTCCTCTTGGTGGGGGTCGGCGTGGCCATGATCTACAGCGCCTACGAGGTCTCTCGCCCCGCCGGCGGCTCGGACGCGCTGCTGGACAACACGGTGTTCCGGCAGATTCTGTTCGCCGGCGTGGGGCTGGTGGCATACGTCGTGGTGGCCGCCATCGACTATCACGTGATCCTGAAGATGTACCGCTGGATCTATGTGGGCGTGCTGGCGCTACTGATCTTTACCCAGATCCTGGGGCAGGCCCGCTTTGGCGCGCAGGCGTGGTTCGAGGTGTTCGTCTTTACCGTGCAGCCCTCCGAGCTGTGCAAGGTCCTGATGATCGTCGTCATCGCGCGGCTCCTCGATGGCTCGGAGCACAACCTGGAAAGCCCCGTCCCATTCATCGTGTCGGCCGTGTTGGTGGCGGCGCCGGCAGTGCTGATCTACCTGCAGCCGGACTTTGGCATCGCCATCATGCTGATGGTCACCTGGGTGGGGATGTGCTTCCTGGGCGGCGTGCGCTGGCGCCACATCCTGCTCCTGGGCGTCCTGGCGGTTGTCGCCGTGCCGGTGGTGTGGTTCAGGGCGCCCCCCTACATGCGCGGGCGCATCGTCGACTTTTTGTACCCGGAGAACGACCCCTCGGGCTCCACGTACAACACCATCCAGGCGCTGATCTCCATCGGCTCGGGGGGTTGGTGGGGCAAGGGGTTCCTGCAGGGCACCCAGAGCCAGTTGCACTTTTTGCGTGTGCGCCATACCGACTTTATATTCTCTGTACTGGCAGAGGAGTTTGGCTTTATCGGCTCGCTCATCGTGTTGTTCTTGTACGTGGCGCTCATTCTGCGGCTGATCCACGTGGCCAGCCGAGCGCCGGATCTGCCCGGGCGGTTGATCGTCGGCGGAGTGGCCACGATGATCTTCGCCCAGGCCTTTGTGAACACGGCGATGAACGCCAGCCTGGTGCCGGTGACGGGGCTCACGTTGCCGCTGATCTCCTATGGCGGCTCGTCGCTCACCACCATGTTCCTGGCCCTGGGCCTGGCCCAGAGCGTCGCCCTGCGCTCCGGCCGCAGCGAAGGACTGGGGTAGAAGAGAACCACGGATGACACGGGGAAAGAGGGAAAGGATGAGGGATGAAGGATGAAGGATGTGCGAGGCAACGCGTGATCATCCTTCATCCCTCATCCTTCATCCTTGTCATCTCCATGGTACCCGTGGTAAGGAGTCAATCATGACCGATAGTGTTCGCGTTCGCTTTGCGCCGAGCCCCACGGGGTATCTCCACGTGGGTGGGGCGCGCACGGCGCTCTACAACTGGCTATTTGCCCGCCACCACGGGGGGCAGTTCATCCTGCGCATCGAGGATACCGACCGCACCCGCTACGTCCCCGACGCGCTGCCCGACCTCCTCGATGGACTCCGCTGGCTGGGGCTCGGCTGGGACGAGGGGCCCGAGGTCGGCGGCGACCGCGGACCCTACTTTCAGTCGGACCGTCTGGCGCTCTATCAGGAATACGCCGAGCGCCTGGTCTCCGAGGGGCAGGCCTACCGCTGCTACTGCACCCCCCAACGGCTCGAGGCAATGCGCGAGGAGCAGCGCGCCCGGGGACAGGCAGGGTATGATCGGCATTGCCGGAACCTGACCCAACAGGAGATCGCCGACTGTGAGGCCCAGGGCATCCGCCCGGTGATCCGCCTCGCGGTGCCCTCTGAGGGGCAGACGGCGTTCGACGACCTGTTCCGCGGCCACATTGTCGTGGAGAACGACTCGCTGGACGACATGGTGCTGCTCAAGTCGGACGGCTACCCGACCTATCATCTGGCCAACGTGGTGGACGACCACCTGATGGAGATCACCCACATCCTGCG
>JAAZBQ010000629.1 GCA_012513725.1 Chloroflexota bacterium | reverse complement strand
GCCGTGGAGCTGCGCCTCGCTGAGGAGGCCAAACCAGACGGCCATGTTCACCTCGTCGAGGACGACGATGGCGTACTCGCCCGAGTGCATCGCCCGCCGCGCGGCGTCGAGGCCACGCTCGGCCTGGGCGACGTGCTCCGGACGGACGTCCTCGCGCCGTAAAAAGGCCACGTCACCGTACTGGGCCAGCGTGATGTGCGGATGACTCCGGAGCGCGACCAACTCGCCGTACTTCTGGCCTTTCATGAACTGGCCGATGTACGTGCGCAATCCATGCCCCGCCGCCCGCAGCGCCAGCCCGAGGGCAGCCGTGGTCTTGCCCTTGCCGTCGCCGGTGTACACCTGCACGAGGCCGATCCGCTCCGACCGATCGCTGGCGTCGCTCACCCCTCGCGCTCCCGAGCCTCGCCCGGGGCCTCGATGACGCGGTGCGCCGGAAGCGCCTCCTGCAAGAGGAGCCGTAGCTGACGGGCGTTCTGCACGGCATAGTCCTCGGCGTTGTTGTTGAACAGGAGGTGGATGGAACCGGTACGCTCCGCGAGGCGCTCGACCTTGGGCACCCACTCGGCGAGCTCCTCGTCCGAGTAGCGATAGTCAAAGCGCTCCCCTGTCGTCGCGGTGCGCGCGTACCACTTGTCATAGTTGCGGCCGTGGAACCGTACGATGGTCAGCCGCGGGTGGGTGACCTCCAGGAGCGTCGGAGCGCTGCCACTGCCCAGCAGGGGCTCGTCCACGACCGTGAGCGCCACGTCCATGGTCCGGAGCGCCGCCAGGACACTGGCGACGTGGCCCTCCTCGTACCAGGAGGTGTTGCGGAACTCCACCCCCACCAGGTCGTCGGGGAACAGCTCGCGGACGTGGGCGATGTAGGAGAGGTTCTCCGGGCGGCGAACGAACCACGGGGGGAACTGCAGGTGGACGGCGCCGAGCTTGCCCGCGTCGCGCAGGGGCTGGAGGGTCTCGGCAAAGGTCAGGGTCTGGGCGTCCTCTGGCGGGTTCTTCCGGTCGTGCCAGGTGATCTGGCGGTACGGCTTGACGTCAAACACGAATCCCGGCGGGGTACGCTCGGCCCAGGCCTGAAAGTTGCGCACGGGGGGCATGCGGTAGTAGGTAGAGTTGATCTCGACGACGGGAAAGTGCTGGGCATAGTAGCTAATCTGTTCGGTGGACCGCAGCCCCTCCGGGTAAAAGCGCGCGTGATCGGACCATGAACAGGTGCCCACGTAGAGCTCGGCCATCGTCTTGCCCCCTTTCAGATCGAGTATAGCCCCGTTCGCAGCGCAAGGCCAAGGCGACCCGTCGTCGCAGCGCTGCACCGCGCGGCGCCGCCGGTCGGTCGATCGGCGGCGCCGCGATGTCTGTCTCTACCGTTGGCACAGGCTAAGGTGTGACGGACCGGACGATACTGTACAGAAGGGTAAAGCCGTCTACATAGTTGAACACCTGCACGGTGTGGGCGCCGGCCGGGTCGCAGTCAAAGGTCAGCTCCCGCTCCCCAGGGATGTCGGTCGTCAGGCCCTGCCCGACGAGCCCCGCGGGACCATAGACGCCAAAGTTCAGCGCATCGGAGATGCTCGGATCGCCGCCAAACGTCTGCAGCGTGATGGTCTGATTGCCCGCACCGGCCTCGCACGTGAACTGGTACGTGTCAAAGGCGCCCGCGCTGCTGCCCACCAGGCTGCCCTGCGCGGTCTGTCCCGGCGTCAGGACGTTCGCCGCGGCCGGCGGTGTGGGAGAGGCGGCCGGCGTGGCGGGGGCCGCGGTCGGCGTGGTCGCCGGTGTGGCGGGTGCGGTCGTTGGGGTGGCCTCCGGCTCTGGAGTAGCAACCGTCGGTGAGGCCTCGGGCGTTGCCTCGGGTGTGGCCGCCGTTGCCTCAGGCGTGGCGGCTGTAGCCTCAGGTGTTGCCGCGGTGGCTTCGGGCGTGGCCGCGGTGGCTTCGGGCGTCGCTGCAGTGGCTTCGGGCGTCGCTACGGTGGCCTCCGGTGTTGCTGCCGTTGCCTCGGGCGTGGCGGCTGTGGCCTCCGGCGTGGCCGCTACCGTCGGCTCGGCCTCCGCCGTGGGGCTGGCTGCGGCAGTGGGTGTTGCTGCCGCGGTGGGGGTGGCAGCAACGGTGGGCTCTGCCGCCGTCGTCGGCGTGCCGATGGGCAGCGGAGCGCCCTCGCCGATCAGGTCCATCAGCGCCTCCACCGTCAGGGTGTACGCGGCCAGCGTGTACCCGACTTCCTCCTCGGCAAAAGAGTACACCTGGATCGGCCACGTCGCCGGGTCGGCATCCCCCGCCATGATGTGCAGGAGCGTCACATCGGTGTCATCGTCGGGGGTGGCGTCCCCCATCAGGAACGCTCGGGCGCCGCGGATGTTCACGCCCACAGTGCCCTCTTGGACCGTCGCTCCGGCCTCGTCCAGCACGAACACCAGCGCCATCAGCGCATTCCCGCCGGGGTGCTCCACGGCATAGTACGAGAACGCGCCCTCGGCGTCCCCGGTGATGGTCGCCGTCACCGGTGTACCGATGGTCAGTGCTTCGGGGGCAGCGAACGATCCTTCCTGCGCCAGCACCGTCCCCAGGCCAGCCAACGTTAGGGCAAGGACGAGTGCCAAGGCAACCTTGAAGAACTTCATGTCTCCCTCCTCATACACGCTACGAAACCCATCCATCGGGCCGGCCAGGAACAGGATCGGCGGCGCAGCGACGCACGGGCAGTGTCGAGGGCGTGGCGAGTGAACAAGGGGCGGGTCGCGGGGCGCCTGCTGACCGGCCGCGCACGCTGTAGGGCCAGGGGACTGGGGCGGGTGGAAGGAGCGCATCAGGTACTATACCACCAGCGTACACTAGACATATTCTAGCAGACGGCCTAGTGCGGGTCAAGGCGCAGACGCCGGAGGCTATCAATGACTGGACGCACCGAATCTCGGGGCGTTGACGCGATCACCGCCTCTCTCGCGGTGTACGATTGGCCAAGTGCTGGCGGACAAGGGCTGGGGAGGCGTTCGGGTTCGGTCTGAGGAGCGCAAGACGTGTGCAGGCGAACCCCCTGGCTCCAGGAGCAAAAGGCGTACCGTCCCGATCCCCGCCCGCTCTCTTGCCGTTGGGTGCGGCTCCGCCCGCAGAATGCGACCGCCCTGTCGGACTTCGTGGACTGCTTGACTTCCCTGCTGCTGCTGTTTATAATCCGTATGAATGGTGGTTCGCTGATCCGAGTTGTATTCGTCTTGCTGATCGCGGCTGCCACCGTGCGTTTCCCCGATAGTCGACCTCGCGATGGATTCCGGACGTACTTGATCGCTGCCCGTTACGTCTCGCTCGATGAGGAGCACGTCCATGGGGTTCGGTGTCGACATCCTTGCCGGAAGGCATTATCCCAGAGGGACTCTGTCCCATCCGCGCCTGCGCGTCATCCCCGACGTTCGCTGGCACGACGGCATCTCCGGCCCCCTGCGTTCGCTGATCTCCTCCGGTACGTCCCTGTTCCCCGTGTATCGTTATGCCCTCTTGCCCCGTGATGCGGCGCGGATGCGCCCGGCGTGTCTGTGCCACGGTGTCGGTCGATTGCGTCCAGCGTCTTCCTGTCGATAGCGGCTCCCTCCGGGGAGGCGGATCACTCGGCAAGGACGCGGTCCGCCGCGTTCCGGCATCGGCGCCGACGTCGCTGATACGCTTCGGCCCCTGATTCGGCGTCGCAGGGACCTCGGTCACGCTCGCAACAGCACGAGGAGGTGTACAGCGAGGAGACAATGGCTCGTGGCCACATCGTCTAGCGTGCCGGCCTGTCTGCGCCGCAGGCGCCCAGGCCGACCCACACTGCAAGAGGAGATCCCCATGTCCAAGAACTTTACGCGTCGACAGTTCCTGTTCACGTCCGCCGCTACGGCAGTAGGTGCAGCACTGGCGGCCTGCGCCCAGCCTGCCGCGCCCGCCGCGCCGGTAGCTACCGAGCCCACGGCGGTCCCCGCCGCGCCTGACGCCCCCGCCGCGCCGGCAGCCCCTACCGCGCCCGAGCCCACGGCGGTGCCCGTCGAGCCGGAAGCGGCGAACGAGGCGCCCATGCTCGCCGAAATGGTCGCCGATGGCACCCTCCCGCCCCTCGAGGAGCGCCTGCCCGTCAATCCGCTCGTGCTGGCCCCCATCCACGGCATCGGCGCGTATGGTGGCACCCTGCGGACCTTTTCCAACAACCTGGGCAACCACTGGGAAGAGTGCCAGTACGGCCACTCGGCGCTGCGGTGGATCGACGACGGCCTGGGCATCGAGCCCGGCCACGTCGAGACCTGGACCGCGAATGCGGACAACACCGAGTGGACGCTAAACTTCCGCAAGGGCCTCAAGTGGTCCGACGGCGAGCCCTGCACCGTCGACGACGTGCTCTTTTGGTGGGAAGACCTGGTCAAGAATCCCGATCATTCGGACGCCCCGCCCGACTTTGGCTCCGCCGGCGGCGAACTCGCCGAGTTCATCAAGGTGGACGACTATACCCTCACCATCAAGTACGTCCAGCCTTCCCCGCTCACGGCCAAGCGCCTGGCGATGTGGGTGAACGGCGGCATCGGCCCGCGGTGGATCACGCCCAAGCACTACATGGAGCAGTTCCACCCCAAGTACAACGACGCGGTGACCGACTATGAGGAGCTAGACCAGAAGATTCTCTGGCGCCAGAACCCCGATTGCCCCACCCTGACGTCGTGGATGTGCGAGTCGTACGAGCCGGGCACGGCCCGGGCCTGGGTGCGCAACCCGTACTACTATGCCGTCGATACCGAGGGGAACCAGCTCCCGTACATCGACCGACTCGACGAGATTCAGGTCGAGGACGCCGAGGTGCAAAAGCTCACCATCATGCAGGGCGGCGTGGACTATATCCACTTCCACAGGCTGGCGCTGGCCGACGTCGGCGTCATGCAGGAGAACCAGGACCAGGGCGATTATGAGGTGCGCTTCTGGGACTCGGGCTCCGGCACCGGACAGATGTACTTTTGGAACCACGACGTCGAGGACGAGAACCTCCGCGCCCTGTACCGCGACCCGACGTTCAAGCGCGCCATCTCGCACGCCGTCGACCGGGCGACCATCCAGCGGGTGGTCTACTATAACACCGGCTTCCCGACCAGCGGCAGCATGAGCCCCAAGGCCATCGAGTTCAACTTTAACGACGAGGCCCGGGAGATCTTTGCCAAGCAGCGGGACGCCTATGTCGAGTACGACCCGGAAAAGGCCATGGCCATGCTCGACGAGATCGGCATGGTGGACGTCGACGGGGATGGCTGGCGCGAGCTGCCTGACGGCTCCAAGTACGAGCTCCGCGTGGACATCCAGGCGGACGCGGCCAAGGAGCCCCTCAGCGTTCTGGAGATCGTCACCCAGAACTGGAACGACATCGGCCTGAACGTGGTGGTGAACCAGATCCCGCCCGCCGAGTTCGCACCGACGTGGAACAACGGCCAGCTTCAGTTCCGCACGAACTGGGAGGTCGGCGACGGACCGGACCACCTCCTGTATCCCTCGTGGGTCGTGCCGAACGAGCCGGAGCGATGGGCGCCCCTGTGTGGCCGTCGCCTCCAGTATCTGGGCACCGAGACTGCCGAGCAGCAAAAGGACATGAGCCCCTGGGAGCGCCAGCCGCCGCGGTTCAACGACGACGAGCGCGACCTGATCGGCGAGGCGGTCTGGAAGCTGCAGGAGATCTACGAGGAGGCCAAGATCGAAGTCGACGAGATCAAGCGGATGTCCATGGTGTGGGACATGATCAACATCCACGTGGATGAGGGTCCGTTCTACATGGGCACGGTGGCCAACTATCCGCGCATCGTGTTCGTCAGCAACAAGCTGACGAACGTGCCGCAGCGCGAAGAGTTGGCGCTGGGCGGGTTCGTGAACCCGTGGATCATCCCGTATCCGGCGGTGGTGAACCCGGAGACCTACTCGTTCAAGTAGGTCACGCAGGCACGTGCCGTGCAGGGGGGAGGAGACCGACAGCCTCCCCCCTGCACGCTAGGCTCAGTGTAGGGGGATCGATGCTTGGATACATCATCCGGCGCACGGGCTACATGTTCGTGACGCTGCTGTTCGTTTCTGTCCTCGGTTTTGTCATCATCGAGCTGCCGCCCGGATCGTACCTGGAGTTCGAGATCCAGCGCCTCCGGCAGCTGGGCGGCGACATGGCTCCCGACCAGATCAGGGCGCTGGAGATACGCTATGGCGTGAACGACCCCATCTACGTCAAGTTCTGGAAGTGGTTCTCGGGCTTTGTGGTGGGGGATTTTGGCGAGTCGTTCGAGTACAAGATGGAGGTGAGAGATATCCTGTGGGCCCAGATGGGCTTCACGGTGCTCATATCTACGCTGACGATGCTGTTCTCTTGGGTGGTGGCCATCGTCGTCGGCGTCTATTCGGCCACCCACCGGTACACCATCCCCGACTATCTCCTGACGGTCCTGCAGTTCGTCGGCCTCTCGATCCCCGCGTTCCTGCTGGCGCTCGTGATGATGGTCTTTGCCCAGCAGGTGCTCGGCATGGAGGTGGGAGGCCTCTACTCGGCTGCGTACCGAAGCCAGCCCATGTCGTGGGCCAAGTTTATCGATCTCCTGAAGCACCTGTGGATCCCGATCATCGTCATCGGCGCGTCGAACACGGCCTGGTTGTCCCGGGTGATGCGCGGCAACCTCCTGGACGTGTTGAACATGCAGTACGTGCAGACGGCGCGCGCCAAGGGGCTTGTTGAGGGCCGGGTGATCTGGAAGCACGCCGTGCGCAACGCGCTGCACCCGCTGGTGATGGTCTTTGGCATGTCGCTGCCGAACATCATCTCGGGTCAGACGGTGGTGGCCATCGTGTTGAACCTGCCGATCATCGGTGCGGCCTTTTTCCGCTCGCTGGTGCAGCAGGATATGTACCTGGCCGGCACCTTCCTCATGTTCCTGGCCATTATGCTGGTGGTGGGTAACCTTCTGGCAGATATCCTGCTGGCCTGGCTCGACCCGCGCATCCAGTTCGAATAGACACCACTACAGAAGGCGAGGGATTAGCGATGGCAGAGAGCACGACGCTGCGCCCATCCGACGACCTGGTTCGCGAGCCCATCAGCGAGGTCGGGCAGCTCTCCCAATGGCAACTGATGGTGCTGCGCTTTCGCCGGAACAAGCTGGCGATGATCGGCATCGTGGGCCTTGTGGTGATGTACCTGCTGGTGGCTTTTGCGCCGTTCCTGTCTTCCAATGACTATATGTATCAGGACCGCGACTATATCTACGGGCCTCCGAGCCCCATCACGTTCGTGGGCCCCGACGGCCGCCTCGGCCTGCGGCCGTATACGTACGAGATGGAAACGGTCCTCGACGAAAGGATCTTCAAGTTCGTCTTCCAGATCGACTATGACCAAAAGATCCCCGTCCGCTTCTTTGTCCGCGGCGACCCCTATACCCTCTTTTCCGCCTTTCGCTCCAACGTCCACCTCTACGGCCTCGAGGGCGATCAGCGCATCTATATCATGGGCGCCGACTCGCTCGGGCGCGATATCGTCTCCCGGGTGCTGATGGGCGGGCAGATCTCCATGACGGTGGGCCTCGTCGGCGTCATCATGACCGTCATTTTCGGCTCGGTCCTGGGCACCGCCTCGGGCTACTGGGGCGGCATGATCGACGACATCATGCAGCGGATCATCGAGATCATCTCCTCCTTCCCGACCGTGCCCCTCTGGGCCGCACTGGCGGCGGCAATGCCACCGATCTCGGCTTCCTTCACCGCGCTCCACCGCTACTTTTTGATCACGGTGATCCTGTCGCTGGTGGGCTGGACGGGCCTGGCGCGACAGTTGCGGGCCAAGGTCATGTCCTACCGGAACTCGGACTTTGTGCAGGCGGCGCTTGCGGCCGGCGCCTCGGATGCGCGGATCATCTTTGTCTACATGCTGCCCAACGCGGCGAGCCACATCATCGTGGTGGCGGCGCTGGCCGTGCCCGGCATGATCCTGGGTGAGACGAGCCTGTCGTTCCTCGGGCTGGGCATCATGCCGCCGATGGTATCCTGGGGATCGCTCCTCCGGGACGCCCAGCAGGTGCCCGTGATCATCCAGAGCCCCTGGCTCCTGATCCCCGGCCTGGCGGTGGTGTTGACGGTGCTGTTCTTTAGTTTCCTGGGCGACGGCCTGCGCGACGCCGTGGATCCCTACTCGATCTAGCAGGAGGATAGGCTGCCATGACCAGGCCACAGGGATCGCCGCGTGCGCAAGCCGATGGCAACGTGCTGGAAATCCGCGACCTGCGGACGTACTTTTACACGGACCTGGGCATCTCCCGGGCCCTCAACGGGGTGACCCTGTCGGTGCCGACGGGTTCTGTTATGGGCGTGGTGGGAGAGTCGGGCTGCGGGAAGAGCATGACGGCGCTTTCAACGATGCGGCTGGTGCCCAAGCCGGGACGCATCGTCGGCGGCGAGATCTACTTCAGGCGGGGCCAGGCGACCAAGGGCTCGGCGTCAACGTCCATCGATCTGACGACGCTGGACCCCATGGGCGACGACATACGCTCCATCCGCGGCGGGGAGATCGCCATGATCTTCCAGGAGCCGATGACCTCGCTGAACCCTTCGTACACGGTCGGCAACCAGATCATGGAGGCAGTCCTCCTGCACCAGGGCCTCTCGCGCGACCAGGCCCAGGAGCGGGCGGTTCGGATCCTGGGCCGCGTGGGCATGCCCAACCCGGAGCGCACGGTGACGCAGTATCCCCACGAGCTCTCCGGCGGCATGCGCCAACGGGCCATGATCGCCATGGGCCTCTCGTGTACGCCCGATATCCTGATCGCCGACGAGCCCACCACGGCACTGGACGTGACCACCGAGGCCGAGATCCTCGACCTGATGCGCGAACTGCAGGCCGAGATCGGCATGACCATCATCTTTATCACCCACAACCTCGGGGTGGTAGCGCAGATGTGCGACCGCGTCGCCGTGATGTACCTGGGGCGGGTGGTCGAGGAAACGTCGATCGACGACCTGTTCTACAACCCCCAGCACCCCTACACCAAGGCGCTGCTGCAATCGATCCCCCGGGTGGGGAGCCGCTCGCGCGACCGCCTCAAACCGATCCGCGGGGTGGTGCCGGACCCGTACGCGGAGGTCGTCGGCTGCCCGTTCCATCCGCGCTGCGACGCGATGATGGCCGGCCTCTGTGATGTGCGGGTGCCCGCGCTGACGCAGGTGGCCGAGGGGCACGGCGTCCGCTGCTTCCTGTACTCGGAAGAGGGAGAAGACGATGTCCACGAGGGCTGAGCCAAACCGTGACGACCTGCTCCTGGAGGTCAAAGGGCTAAAGAAGCACTTTCCCATCCGGCGCGGGGTGTTGCGCAAGGAGGTGGGCTCGGTGCGCGCCGTGGACGGGGTGAACCTCTTTGTACGCAAGGGCGACACCGTCGGGCTGGTGGGCGAGTCCGGGTGCGGCAAGACGACCACCGGCCGCACCATACTGCGCCTGCTGGACCCGACGGAAGGGGAGATCCACTTTCGGGACCCCAACCTGGGCTGGATCGACCTGGCCCAGATGACCCGCGCCGAGCTGCAACCCGTGCGCCCCAACATGCAGATCATCTTCCAGGACCCCTTTTCCAGCCTGAACCCGCGGATGACCGTCGGCCGGCTGGTGGGCGAGTCGCTGCTCATCAACAACATCGCCCACGGGCAAGAGCTGCAGGATCGGGTGGCGGACCTGTTGCGGGTGGTGGGGCTGCGGCCCGAATACATGAGCCGGTATCCCCACGCCTTTTCCGGCGGCCAGCGGCAGCGCATCGGCATCGCTCGGGCGCTGGCCCTGAACCCCGAGCTGATCATCTGCGACGAACCGGTCAGCGCGCTGGACGTCTCCATCCAGGCGCAGGTCCTCAATCTCTTGGAGGACCTGCAGGAGCGGTTCGACCTCACCTATCTGTTCATCGCCCACGACCTGAGCGTGGTGGAGCACATCTCTGACCGGGTCGCGGTGATGTACGTGGGCAAGCTGGTGGAGTTGGCCGAGACCGACGATCTCTACTATGACCCCAAGCACCCCTACACCGAGGCCCTCATGGCGGCGGTGCCCAAGCCCGATCCGCGAAAGCGCGGGCGGCCGATCAAGCTGCCCGGCGAGGTCGCCAGCCCGGCGAACCCGCCCTCCGGCTGCTACTTTCACCCTCGCTGCCGGTACGCCATCGACCGCTGCAGCGCCGAGGAGCCGGCGCTGGCGGAGCTGAGCCCCGACCACTGGGTGGCCTGTCACCGAGCCGGTGAGCTCTCGCTTCGCGGCGTCACCGGGACCGATGGCCACTGAGCGCACGCCCTGGGGGCAACGGGCGCTATACGTGCTGGCCTGGCCCGTCACTGCGGCGCTATCGTTGGTTGTGCTCGTGCTCTGGCGCGAGGCGATCCTGGATGTCCTCACCTTGGCCGGCGCCCACAGCGGGCGGTGGGATCGGCAGACGCTGGACGCCGTAGACCGCGTCATGATCCTGGCCATGGCCATGGTGGGCGTCGGCGCGTTCATCGGGCTGGAGTACTATATGCGGCGCGGGTTGGCCAAGGGTCGCTTCGTCCAGCGGCTGATCCTGGTTGTGGGGGCAGAGGTGGGGCTGGCGCTGGCGGCGCTGGCGATCCAAGCCCTCGTCTGAGCCTGGCGGCGCCCCCGGGCCATCCGCCGATCTCCGCGTACAGATGAACGCCTCCCGACGGTTCTTTGGCCGTCGGGAGGCGTTCGTATGGATCGGTGGCCCGCCGTTCGTGGGCTCAGCCGGCGTCCGTGGCGTCCAGGTGGCCGCGGGCGTGGGGCGGCTCGACGAACGCAATCGTCTCTTCCAGATCGGCGATCTCGCGGCGGAGGGTCGTCAGCGCCTTGGCGAGCTGCCGCTGGCGTAGTTGCCAACGCCAGCGGCGTAAAGGGCCGGCGTCGGCCTCCGCCAACTTGGCTGCCAGGTCGGCCTGCTCGGCGAGGGTGTTGTGCTCGACGAGTACCTTGACCCAGTAGTTCGCCTCAAGCGGCGACAAGAGGTCGCGCTTGGCGAGTACCTGGGTGATCTCGGCCATCGCCAGGAGCCCTTCACTGCGCTGCGACTCGGGCAGGTCCGACTGGAACGCCAGCTCCAGCGAAGAGTGGGCCTGCTGGTACGCCTGGATGGTGGCCGCGTCGGCACGCTCGCGCACCCGCCCGGGGCGCTTGGGGTTCAGCGGGGTCAGCTCGCCCTCCAGCGCCTCCTCATAGTGCGCGTGGCCGCGGGCATAGGCGCGCTGAGCGGCGGCGCTCAACAGCCGTCCGCACGCCTCGCAACGGTGCCAGGTAACCCCGTCCGCCGCGTCTCCGGGGACGTTGCAGTAGGGGCAGGTGATCTCGGTGGGTGTCATCGGGGCTCTCCGGATCTAGAGCTCGACGGTCATCATGGTGTTGAAGAACATGGGCAACCAGTAGTCGAACTCTTGGGGTGTGGCGCCCTGGGCGATGAGAATCAGCTGGCCGTTGCCCCAGTAGACCACGCGCACCCAACGCTTGCGGCGCGCTTCCCCCTCGAGAAAGGTGAACTGCGCCTCGAGGGTCAGGAGCGACGACGTGATGGTCTCATCCTGCGACTCGACCTCCACCCCGGGCAGGGCGTCGAGGCCCTCCCGGAACCCCTGGCGCAGGATGTGCATGTCTTTGGCACGGACGGAAACTTCCAGCTTGCGCTTCTCGGCGGAAAAGCAGGTGTCGTGACGGTCGGAGTAGGGGGTATAGATGGCGCCATCGCGCTCGTCCGCCAGGTCGTAGCGCACCCAGTCGCTGGGCAACCAGAGCGCATAACCTGCCTCGCGGTCCCAGTGCTTCGTCATGCCGTGGTAGACGGGGGTTGAGTCGGTGTGGGCCATGCAGGTCCTCCTCAGGTCATCGGCGATTCGAGGCAGGCGCACAATGGTTACGTGGGTAGTTTGTACCGCAGTTGGAGGAAAACCGCAAGCCAGCAAGCCAGAACCACGGTGCATGGTCATGCGTTCGGCCGGCCCCCGGGGCGCTTTGGGCCACGACGCACGCCGTCGAGGACCGGCCGGCAAGGCCGAGACGTCGAACGCTACTGGTCGGTCGGGCCGACGTCAGCGGGCGGCTGTTCGCCCGCGCCCGGGGTTCCCTTGGCGGGCGGCGGCCCCTGGGGTGAGTACCGCTCGGGGGGCACCAGGATGCCCTCGATGGGATAGATGACGCCGTTCGTGGCGCGGATCTCGCGACCCACGATGGGCGCTCGGTTCACATAGGCGGTGCGAACGTCGGTAGGGCTCCCGCCGGCCTGCAACTCAAAGGTGAACTGCAAGCGCTCTCCTTGCAGGGTGTTGCCCGTGGTGGAACGGATGAGAAAGGCCCAGTTCAGACGGGCGGGGAGGATGTGGTACTCGAGGACCTGCCGCAGCCGGCCAGCGTTGCCCAACAGGCGGTCGCGCTCCTCCTCATCCAGGGCATCAAAGGCCGCGTTGGTGGGCGCAAAGAGGGTATAGGGCCCTGCGGCGCGCAGCGTCTCGTCGACGCCGCTCGTCTGGATGGCCTGGGCGAGGGTGCTGAACCGGTTGTCGCTGGCCAGGGTCTGCACGATACTTGCCATGCCGCTCCTCTCTGGCAGCCTCGCCGCAGCGGAGGGGAGGAACGAGCGGAGGCAGGACGGGCGGGAACGTGCAGGCGGGCTGCAGACAATACGGGCTACGAAAACGGGCGCCTGCTACCGGGCGCCCCGATGGGTCAGCGCACCGATGCCGATGCGCTCCAGGCTCACCTCGGGAGACCCAAAGTACTCCAGGTTCCCGACCCCGGTGAGCCGGGCGTCCAGCGTCTCGTGAACCCACACGCTGGCCCTGCCCACGCCGCTCAGCCGGACGATGGCCACCTGGCTCTCGAGGTCCCGGGCCTGGTAGGCGCCCGCCCCGGGCATGGAGATGTCCTGCTCGGTGACGCGTCCTGCGACGGCGATGGTGCCGGCGCCCTCCACCTCGGCATCCAGTTCCTGGGCTTCCAGGTGACCGACCTGGATCGAGCCGGCGCCGGTCAGCACCAGGAGGAGACGCTCCACCTGCAGCCGGTCGACCACGATCTTGCCGGCTCCCGAGACCTCCAGCGCGTGCACGCTCGGCGTCGAGACCCACAGGGTGGCACGGCGGTTGGGCAGGAAGAGCGAGTGCCACGAGGGATCCGCTTCGATGCACAGAATGCCGCCCCGGACCTCGGTGCGCAGCACGCGGAGAACCTGCTCGTCCGCCTCGAGTTCGAGCGACTGCTGCGGAGCCTGGGTCAGCAACACGTCGCCAAAGCTGCGCAGCGACACGCGGTCGAACGGCCTGATGTCCCTAGTCTGTCGCATGCGGGTGCACCTCCGGCCCGGGTCTGCGCCCGAGCGTGTCGGCGCAGGCCGGCGGTCGGGCGCTAGTCTTCGCCGCCCTCCACCCGAACGACCTGCACCTTGACGGACGCCAGCAGCGCCGCCAGCGCGCCGACGGCCGCCAGGATGGGCGTAAAGAAGGCCATAGCGCTCCCCACGGCCACCCCGGCCGTCAGGGGGATTTCCAACAGCACCTCGTCGTTCGCCCGGCGGATGATGATGCGGCGCACGTTACCCTGGTGGATGAGCTCGCGGACGGTGTCCACCACCTCGTTGGCGGCCACGTCGATCTCTTCAGTCCACGTGCGCTCCTCGGGCCCCTGTTCCTCACTCATGGCACACTCCTCTCTGTCTATCCACTATGGAGCGGCTGAGCATCTGCCCGCGCCGTTCCCACTGACTGCTATACGGTGCCGGCGGAGCAACGGTTGCGTGTGTGGAACTCTACACACTCATTATAGCCCCATTGCGGCGCGGGGGCCAGGGCGATGGGCCACGCCGATCAGGCGGTGGCTGGTCATCGCGTCGTAGGGCGCGCGGTCATAGGCTCCGTAAAAGGCCACGTCGGTGTAGCCGGTCTTTTCGAAAAGGCGGGCATAGTCGTCGCGCAGCCAGAGCCGGGCGTACTCGGTGCTCCAGACCTCGAGGCCCTTGCGCTCCGGGCCGTGGTAGACGTCGAGGACGTGATAGGTGGCGCCGGGAGGGCGATAGTCGATAGCGAACAGCCGGGTGACCACGGCGTCGTCCCGGGCCAGGAGAAAGCGCGGCTTCTCCCGCGCCTGCCGGTCGGAGGTGCCCTGGGTCAACACCAGCAGGCCCCCGGGCCGGAGAACGCCAGCCATGGAGCGCAGGACGCGGGCCAGCGCCGCCTCATTGGGGACGTGGAGGAGCGAGGAGGATAGGCAGGTCACCGCATCAAAGGCGCCGCGCCACTCGGCGGGCAGAGCGGCCATGTCTCCCTGGTGCAGGGGGATGTCGAGCCCAAGGGCGTCGAGGTTCCGGCGCGCCCGGTCGAGCATGGCCGGCGAGATGTCCATGCCCACCACGTCGTGGCCGAGGGAGTGGAGAAGCGGCAGGTAGCGGCCCGTCCCACAGGCGCAGTCCAGGACCCGTCGCGGCGCGTCGGCGCCGAGAACGTCACGAAAAAAGGCCACTTCGGCTTTGGGATAGGCGTCCAGGCGCTCGAAAAAGAGATCGTACCGTTCGGCGACCGCAGCGTAAGGGTCTTCCATGGGGCCTCCTCGGTGCGCGGGCGCTCAGCCCGCGGCGGCGGCGGGCTC
>JAAZBQ010000628.1 GCA_012513725.1 Chloroflexota bacterium | reverse complement strand
GGCCCACCAGTCCGCGCTTGGCGGCGTCCTTGGACAGGACAAAGTTCGGGTTGGCCTGCACGAGGAGGTGCTCCACCTGCGCGGTGACGGCGCGCCGCACGGCGGCCATCCGTTGCGCCCGTTCCCGACGGTACTCGGCCACCCACTCGTGCACCTGGGCCTGCACCCACGGCTTGTGCACTGCCAGCCCCGGGCAGGTCTTGGTGGAGAAATCGCGGTGGAACGCCAGGTCCTGCACGTTCAGGCCCAGCCGCTCGAACAGGATGCCCAGCGCTGCCACGGAATCCGACAGGATCGAACCGCCCGGCGGCGTGGCGTCATAGTCGCCCACCATCTCCAGGTGCCGGGTGCGGTAGTTGTGCCCGTAGACGCCGACGCCGTCGTAGCGCAGGTCGCTGAACAGCCAGATGCCGTCGGGGGCCACGAACAGGTGGGGGCCGACCGTCCAGCCCTCCCGTACGGTGCCGTCGAGGTCGGTCCAGACCTGCCGCTCATAGTAAGCCTTCATGGCCAGGATGGTGTCGTACCCATGCCAGGTCTCCGGCGTCGGCTTCCACGTGTGGTGCAGAAAGATGCGCGTGGGCCGCGGCTCCGGAAAGTCCAGCCCCTCGACGTACTCGACGAACTCGTCCGCCGTGAGGCACTTGCCGATGATCTCCATCGGCGGCGACTTGATGGGGCCCGACGCCCGGACGTCGCCCCGTTGCGGGGCCCCGTGACGGGCGGCAGGGTCGTGCCGCTGATCGGAGGAGATGGTCTTCCGTAGTGACTTCCACATGCTTAACGCTCCGTGGTGCGATGCCAGCCGTCCCAGCGATAGCCCTGACGGATGGCGGCCTCCAGATCGGCGACGACGTCCCGACGTCCCTCGATGGCCCATGGGCTCGCGGCGCTTCCGGCGCCGCTGGCGCTTCCGGCGCCTCCGGGCCAGCGGTGCAGTATCATACAGCGGATGGGCGGATTGGTCAGGTTCCACTCGGCGACGGCCGTATAGGCCGCCGGGATCCACCCCCGATCCGCCGCGTCCCAGCCGACATCGGGCCCGGCCGAGGTAACAAACACCGGCAGCCGGCCCAGGTCCTCGGGCACGGCGCCGAGAAAGTCCTGGTAGGCGGCCAGGCCCGTCCGCCGCTTGCCGAACGGGGCGGCCTGGCGTGCCCCATCGGCGTCGGCAGTCGGGCAGGGACCGATGGCGTGCAGGGCGATGCCATCCAGGTGGCCCTCCAACAGGGCCAACACGTCGGCAAAGTAGCGCACCCAGTCGCCGTTCGGGTTCCCGGCGTAGCGGGTCTGGGCGATGCCCGGGGCGATGGCGGCGATGAGCACCTGGTCATCCTGGTGACCGGGGCGTGCGCGTATCTCCTCGCGGCAGGCCCAGTACGCCGCGGCGTAGCGCTCCGGCGTGATCGGCTCCCCGTGCCGTGGGCCGCCGGGCCGGGCGGCGGCGCGGTTCGGCGCCTCACCGATCACCCAGATGTGGCACCCGGGGGAATGCTCGCAAAAGTTGGCGCAGCGTCGAGCGAAATCGCCATGGCGACCCTCGGCGGGCAGGGTGCCCCCCTCGCCGTGCTCGTGCTCCAGCCGGACGATGACGCCGAACCCGCGATCCGCGAGGTCGGCGTATGATCGGCCGCTTCGGTCGCGAGGGTCCGCCCCCACCGCCTCACCCAGGAGCACCCAGCCAGGCTTGCCGGCTCGCTCCATGAGGTACTCGCCGCCCCGGCCCTCCAGTCCGTGGAGGTAGGGCGACTCGCCGGGAGGGAAGTCGAGGGATACTTGCGGCTCGGGCACCCGGATGACGTCGCCGGTGCCGAGAAGCGCAGGATCCTCTACGTCGTTGTAGGCGGCCAAGACGTTCGCCTTGCGCCCGTCGCCATAGTAGCGGCGGGCGATGGACCACAGCGTCTCTCCCGGGCGCACGGCGTGGGTCGCCACCCGCAGGCCCCAATCGCCCAGCCACTCGCGGAGGTGCGCGCGCACGAGGTCCTCGAGGGGCTCGTCACGTTCCGCGGCTAGCGCGCGTAGGCGGCGCAACACGGCCGCGTCCATGGGCACGGTCACGTGCGAGGGCTCTGCTGGATAGTCGTCTGCTGCCATACGTCCGCCGATGGGGTGGATGGTGGATTCCGTCCGGATCGTGCCCCAGTCTAGCACAACACCGCTGCCGGCGCCACGAGGCGGCGAGGGGGTCAGCGGAGGATGCGCACGTCGCCCAGCCGTTTGGTTACCCGGCGGCGGTCGAGGTCCTCGAGAAAGCCCAGGGCGAACTTGCGGGAGGTGCCAAAGAGGTCGCGGACCTCGGCGACGGTGGCCTGGTCGTGCTCGCGGAGGAACGCAACGAGGCGCTGCTCCATGTCGGCCCGCGTCTCGGCGCTAAAGACCACGTCGTCGCTCACCTTGACCAGGGCGCCCGACTCGAACAGGTACTCGAGCACCGTAGCGCCCACCTGCTCTTCGGCCTGGGCCAGGGACGGGGGCGTGTAGGGGGCCCGTCGAAAGGCCTCCAACAGGCGATCGGCCGCCTCCTGCTGGGCGGGGGTCAGGGTGGCCTCGTGGTCGCGGAGGGCCACGGTGGTCGGGGTCAGGCGCACGAGGCCCTCGGCCTCGGCGCGGGACAGCAGCCCGGCAAAGAGCGCCGTCTCCATGTTCAGTCGGCTCTTGAGTTCCTCCCGCGGCATGCCGGTGCGCAGGGCGTAGCGGGCGTGGTAGGCGCGGAGCGCGCTGGAGGTGCGCTGCACGAGGGCCTCCCAGGCCGCTCGCGAAGCGACGCCGGCATCCATCACACCCGGCGCGTCGAGTCCCTGTGTCTGGGCCGAGAGGAGCACCACGCGGTCGCCATCCAGGAGCTCCCGCAGCGCCGCTAGGGCCTCGTCCCTGGGCAGGTCGCTCATCGCCACCACTTCGGATACCGGCAGCGCCTGCCGCGGGCCCAGGAGGTGGGCGAGGATCTCTTGCGGGTCGCCCGTCTCCAGCGCCTCCAGCGAGGCGATCACCTCCGGGTGGCGCCGGCGGTGTCGGCGCCGCGGGTGCGCGTTCAGGATCTCTCCGCCGCCGAGCGTCATGCTGGGGGAAGCGAGGCGCACGATGTAGCGATCGCCCCGGGCGGCCACCAGCGGCGCAGCCAGCCGGAGCTGCACGAGGCCGCTCTCGCCGGGCCCCAACGCGTCCGCATCGAGGAGACGCAGGCTGGCCTCGACCCGTGCGGCGCCGACGTAGAGCTCCACCGCCATGTTGTGCTCGAGCGGCCGGGGCACGTCGCGGAGGACCTCCAGCCGGGCGTCGACCAGGAGCGTCGGCCGGATGGTGCCCGGCCGCGTCACCACCTGGCCTCGCGCCAGGTCTTCGGTGGCCACCCGACCCAGGTTCATCGCCACGCGGTACCCGGGCAGCACCTGGTCGACCTTGGTCTTGTGGGTCTGCAGGCCGCGAACCCGCGCGGCCAGATCGCCGGGCACGATGGCCACGTCGTCGCCGACGGAAAAGATCCCGTCGCTCAGGGTGCCGGTGATCACCGTACCAAAGCCGGAGACGGAGAAGACACGGTCGATGGGCAGCCGGGGCCGGCCGATGTTCCGTCGCGGGGTGGATTGCTCCGTCAGGCGGTCCAGCTCGGCAACCAGTTCGGGTAGCCCTCGGCCCGTGACGGCGGAGACGGGGACGATCGATGCGTCGGCCATCACGGTACCCTGGGCCAGCTCGCGGACCTCCTCCGTCACCAGATCCAGCCACTCCTCATCGCTGACCAGGTCCACCTTGGTGAGGGCGATGACGCCGCGAGGGATGCGCAGCAGGTCCAGGATGGCGAGGTGCTCGCGCGTCTGCGGCATGACGGCCTCGTCGGCGGCCACCACCAAGAGGGCCACGTCGATGCCCCCGACGCCGGCCAGCATGTTCTTGAGGAAATCCTCGTGCCCCGGCACGTCGACCACGCTGACCTCGGTGCCGCTCGGGAGGGTGAGCCAGGCAAAGCCGAGGTCGATGGTCATCTGGCGCTCGCGCTCCTCGCGCAGGCGGTCGGGGTTGATTCCCGAGAGCGCCTGCACGAGGGTCGATTTTCCGTGATCGACGTGGCCCGCCGTACCGATGACGTACACGGGAGGGCTACTCTTCCTTCTTCGAGTTGCCGGTCTTGCTCATCACGGTCTTGAGGTCCGCAAAGAGCAGCTGCGAGGCCTCGGCGCGCTTTTGGAAGAGGGAGATGAGCATCTCCTCCATCTGCTGCATCTGGTCCTCCAGGTCGCGCTGAACCACGCGCAGCTTGTCGTTGATCACCGTCACGGTGCCGACGTCCTGCTTGCGGATCTGCTCGACCTCGGCGATGCGCTGGTTCACCTGATCCTCGTGCTGCACGCGCTGCTGATCGACCACCTTGCGGCGCTCGATCTCCTGGGCCAGGCGCCGCTCGATCTCGGTGCGAAAGTCGAGCACCTCGTGGCGGATCTGATCCTCGGCGATCCGCTGTACCTGCTTGAGCTGATCCTGCTGTTGGCTGACCTGGTGGGTGACCTCCTGGATGTCCCGGAGGACCTTGCGGTTCTTTTCGTGCTGATCGGCAAAGAAGCGGATCTGGTCGCCCCAGATCTGCAGCTGGTGGGCGAACTGCTCGATCTTGCG
>JAAZBQ010000627.1 GCA_012513725.1 Chloroflexota bacterium | reverse complement strand
ATGTGCTTGCCAAAGGGCACCAGGAGGCGGTTGATGTCCAGCCAGTAGCGCTGGGGCAAGACCGCCTCGAGGGCCACCATCGTCGCCTCGGGGCGGGGCGCCCGCACATAGCCCCAGCGATTGGTCACCCGGTCGACGTGGACGTCGACGCTGATCAGCGGCGTGCCGCAGGCGATCCCCAGCACCAGGCGGGCGCACTTGGGTCCGATGCCCGGGAGCGATAGCAGCAGCGCCTCGTCGCAGGGCAGTTGGCCGTCGTACTCGGAGAGCACGCGCCGGGCGATGTCGCGAATCTGCACCGCCTTGTTCTCGTGGAACGACGACTGGTGGATCCACTCGTCGATGACCTCTGGCGAGAGGTCGGCGAACTCGGCCGGGGTGCGGGCGTGGGAGAACAGGTTGCGGGCGATGACGATGGTGGCCTCGTCGCGGGTGCGGATGGAGATCATGCAGGCCACCAGTTGCTCGAACGGGCTGCCGTAGCCATCCTCGGCGAGCTGGAACAGCGCCGCTTTGGGGAACGGCCGCACCGCCTCCTCCACCCGGCGCATCACCACGTCGATATCCAAGGGCACCTTCAAGGGAGCCTCCTTCCGTGCGGACGCAGGGGCCGGCGAGAGGGAGGAAAGGGCGTAGGGGCAGCAGGAGGGCAGAGGGCGCTCGGCCCTGTAGGAGCAGTGAGCCCAGTATACGGCTCCCTGACCATCTCCTCAACACCCGGCTAGATCAGCAGCCCACCGGGAGTTACGATACAGAGCGGGAACGCGCAGCGCCGGCAGGCAACGGTGGCGTCACCGGACGAGCAGTGGGCCGCGCGCTGCGCTGCCACCATCACATCTGCGTGCCGAGACCCAGAGGCGCCGGCAAGTCGCAGAGCCCACGGGCCGCGGAGCCTCGACCGCTGCTGGCCGGCATGGACGATCTGCGCGATATCTATGCAGAGGCTCGCACGCTGGCGCGCGCGGAGGGCGTCGATGGTCGGTTGAGGAAACCCATCTGAGGACCCGTGCTCGCGTGGCCGTCTGGTAGCGCCCTGGAAGGCAACCGCTACGGCTCGATGACGTCGCCAATCCAGAGGAGGGTGTTCACGCGGCGGAGCAGATCGTCGACGATGACCGGCTTGGTCACATAGTCGTCGGCGAGGATCTCGTCCTCCAGATAGGCCTGGACCCCCTGTCGCCGCGGGTCCAGGCCTGCTCGCGCGCGCATGTCCGGCTCGTCGAGCGCCGTGAACATCAGCACGGGGATGCCGCGCGTCTGGGGCTCGCTGCGTAGGAGGCGGCAGACCTCGAGACCGTCCATCTCGGGCATCATGACGTCCAGGATGATGAGATCGGGATTGCCTGCGCGCGCACAGGCCAGGCCGGCCTCACCGTCCAGCGCGGCAAGCACCGTGTGACCCGACCGCCGAAAGATGGCCGCCAGCGTCTTGACCAATACCTCATCATCATCGACGATCAGGATGCGCGACATCAATCCTCCTCTTTTCGGCAGAAGCCGGCCTGCGAGCCACAACAGCCGGCGTCACGTGCTCACCGTGACCAGGCACTCTGCTACAGTCGAGCGGCCCGGCTCCAGGGAGAGTCCGGGCCGCTCGTTGGGGGGGCGTGGTAGGATCATGAAGGCTCCGCGGCCACCTGGGGCGCGTCATCGCACCAGTGGCCGCAGGCGAGTGGCGCTCTCGTCTCGTGGCGACGCTCACCGGCGTGCCGTCCGGCCGTCCGCCGCGTCTTAGCCCTCGCCCTCGGCCGCGCCCTCGCGCATGGCGTGCAGCGCGGCCAGGAACTCCTCCATCACGCGGTCCGTCCAAGAGTCGGGGTGGTGCTCACGGATGTCGCGGATGACGCCGGAGAGCTCTTCGCGCTCCCGCTTCCACCGCTCGTACAGATCCATGGGCACCAGCGCCGCGGCGGGCTCGGCGTAGCGCATGACCACATAGTGCGTACCGTGGTACTTGACCTCATCGATGATGTGGGTCAGGTCCTGCCGTAGCGTGGTCAGGCCGACTGGTGTCTCCATTGCGAACACCCCTCTTTGTGCACAGGTTGGCGATCGTTTAGTTGTTCAAGTGGTGCATCCTTTGAACATATATATACCCCGATCGACCGCCGCCACCGTCAAGGCGCCGTGAAGCGTGCGTAAGCGTTGCGTCAAGACGGCGGGCGCCCCCCCATGCCCACAGACCGGCCGCACAGCACGAAATGCGGATTTGGTGGAACAAGCGTTCTAGGCGTAAACTGTCTAGTAGGCATTTGACTTGACCAGATGGAGGTACCTGTGACCACGGAACAGGCAGGAAAGCAAAAAGCGCTGGACGCGGTGCTTGCGAACATCCGCAAGCGCTACGGCCAGGGAGCCATCATGCGGCTGGGCGAGGCCACTCACATGCACGTGGAGGCGATCCCCACGGGCAGCCTCACGCTGGACATGGCCCT
>JAAZBQ010000626.1 GCA_012513725.1 Chloroflexota bacterium | reverse complement strand
GCCGGCCCCGCCCCCACGATCACCACATCATAGTGCTGGTGGCCGGCCTCGGTGTGGAGGCCGATCTTGCGCGCCAGTTCCATGTTGCTCGGCGCCGCGAGGTGCGAGCCATCGGGGAAGAGGAGGATGGGAAGCTGGGGCTCGTCCTCGCCCAGGGCGGCGATCAGCTGCGCGGCATCTGGATCCGTCTCCACGTTCAGCCACTCGTAGGGCACGTGGTTCCGCCCCAAGAAATCGCGGATCTCGTGGCTGCGCGGCGACCAGCGGGGCCCGATGAGGCGAATACCCTGGTACGCCGGGCGGGCGCTGGCCACCCAGTCGCTCAACAGGTCGTCCAGAACGGGGTAGAGCCGCTCTTCGGGCGGCTCCCACGGCTTGAGCAGATAGTGATCGATCCCGACCTCGTTGATGGCCCGGATGGCGGCGTCGGTATCGGCATAGGCGGTCAGGAGGACCCGCTTGCTGTCGGGATAGTACTCGATGGCCTGGCGCAGCAGATCGATGCCGCTGATGCCGGGCATGCGCTGGTCGACCAGTAGCAGCGCCACCGACTCGTTTCGCAGTTTGAGGCGGCGCAGGGCGTCCACCGCCACGTCGCCCGCGTTCGCCGTGACCACGCGATAGTCCGCACCGAACCGCTTGCGCAGATCCGACTCGATTGCCCGCAGCACCTGCCGCTCGTCGTCCACGGCGAACAGCACCGGGCGCACCTTCCTGTCCATCTCGACTCCTCTCCGGCGGTCGGCCGACGCCGCGCCGGCTGGGATGGACGGCCCTACCAAGCACAATCCCGCGCTCGCCGTGAGCGCGGGATTGGGATCAGGGTCGAGTCTGCGAGCGGCTAGGAACCTATCGGACCGTCAGCGGATGCTCTATCCTCATTATAGCATATTCTGATGCACGCGGCTCAAGAAAACGCCATTCGCGCAACCGCGCCGCCAAGCGGCCCGCCGAGGCTTCCTACGGCCGGAAGATCGTCCCGTCGAGCCCGCGGATTTCGGGCCAGCACCCGTTCGTCGGATGATCGGGATAGGGATACATGGCCGCACGTCGCTCGTCGACGTCGATGCCCAGGCCCGGCTCGTCGTTGGCCCACATGCAGCCGTCACGCACCTCGGGGCAGCCGGGAAAGACCTCGCGCGTCTCGTCTCGGAACAGCGACAGTTCCTGGATGCCAAAGTTGGGGATCGCCAGGTCCAGGTGCATGTTCGCGGCGTGGCCCACGGGCGAGACATCCCCAGGCCCGTGGAACGCCGTGCGGATGCCCATGTACTCGCAGAACGCGGCCAGCTTGCGAGCCGGGGTCAGGCCGCCGATATCGGAGATGTGCACCCGGATAAAGTCGATCAGGCGCTCGCGGATGAGGGGCACGTACTCGGCCTGGTTCACGAACAGCTCGCCCATGGCCAGAGGCGTGGCGGTCTGTTGGCGGACCATCCGAAAGTAGTCAACGTCCTCGGGCGCGAACAGGTCCTCGAGGAAGAAGAGCCGGTACTCCTCGAGGGCTTTGGCCAGCCATACGCCCTGGATGGCCGGGATCCGCTCGTGGACGTCGTGGAGGAGCTCCACCCCTGCGCCGAGCGCCCCGCGGAGGTGCGCAAAGAGGTCCGGCACCATCGTGACGTAGGGCGTGGGCTCCCAGGTGCGGGTCTGGCTGAGGTTCAGGGCGGCAAAGGAGTTCATGCTGCGGTTGCCGTACGTGCTATAGCCGGGAACGGCCGCCTGGCAGCGGACGTAGCGGAAACCCTGCTCCATATAGGCCCGGGCGGCCTCCTCCACTTGGGCGAACGACTCGCCCGAGGCGTGGACGTAGACGGGCACCGCCTCCCGGCACTTGCCGCCGAACAGCTGGTAGAGCGGCATCCCGGCGCGCTTGGCCTTGATGTCCCACAGCGCCTGGTCGACGCCGCTGAGGGCGTTGTTGAGGACGGGCCCGCTCCGCCAGTAGCCGCTGAGGTTGCAGGCCTGAAAGATGTCCTCGATGCGGTCCACGTCGCGCCCCATGACAAAGGGGCGCAAGTACTTGTCGATCGCGGTAGCGACGGCCAGGGCGCGCTGGGTGAACGTGGCGCAGCCCACCCCGCACAGCCCCGGCTCGCTCGTATAGACCTTGACCACCACCAGGCGGATGTCGTTCGGCGCGGTCAGGATGGTCTTGACGTCGGTGATGGTCACGGGCTTGGCCATGATGTCCTCCAGTGGGCGCGTGGTATCAGGGTTCGATCGGGCGTGCGGCCGGTGCATCCGGGCAGACCCCATTATGTCAGTTTGCAGCGGGCGATCAAGAAACGGGCAGCGCCGTCGACGAATCGCGGGCCGAGGCTTCCTCCGCACGGTGGGCGTGAACGACCGGCAAGTTCAGCCGGTGCCCCAGACCCGGCCCCTCCGGGAGGTGCAGGTAGCCGTTCTCGACGCGCTCCGGCGGATCCAGGAGGTCCGCACGCCAGTCGGCCTCGCCCCAGGCGTACTCCAGGATGGCAAAGTTGGTCGCGGTCGACATGACCTGGGCGCCAGCGGCGGTGGAGACCGGCCCCGAGGGGCTGTGCGGCGCCACCAGCACCCCGGTGGCCCGGGCGGCGCCGGCGATGCGGTGCAACTCCATGATGCCGCCGCAGTGCTTGACGTCGGGCATGATGAAATCCACCACCCGCCGGGTGAGGAACGGCGCGAAGGCCTCGATGCCAAAGACGCTCTCCGTCGAGGCGGTGGCCATCGGCGCCCGCGCCGTCACCCGGGCCAGGGCGTCGGGCATGGTGTGCGGCAGCGGTTCCTCGAGCCAGTAGAGGCGGCAGTCGGCCAGTTCCTCTGCGACGGCCAGGGCGCCGGCCTCGTCGAACCGGGAGTGGCAATCCACCAGGAGCTCCACCTCGTCGCCGATGGCCGCACGCACCGCCCGCACCCGCTCGACGCCGGCGCGCCACCCGGCCCGGGGGCCGGTGCGCGGCTGGTCGGCGGAGCGCACCTCGTCAAAGGGCGCCAGCTTGACGGCGGTAAAGCCCTGGGCGACGGCCTGCTCGGCGGCCCGCGCAAAGCCCGCCGGGGCCCGGTCGCGCACGTGCCGGTTGATGTTCGCGTAGAGGCGGATCCGCTCGCGGACCGCACCGCCGAGGAGCGTGCGGATTG
>JAAZBQ010000080.1 GCA_012513725.1 Chloroflexota bacterium | reverse complement strand
GAGACGGCCAGCCGCGAGCCGCGGGGGATGCCGCGCACGTGGCTGACCAGTTCCAGTCCGCGGCCGGGGCCCACCACCCGGGCCAGGAGGTCCTCGAGGGGCTGCTGGCCACCCTCGATCCCCGAGGGAACGATCCCCGCGGCGATGAGCGCCGCCTTGAGCAGGCCGAGATAGTCGCGGGCAAAGTCAAAGACCTCGCCCAACGACGTGACGTCCGCCTGGGTGGCGAGGTCGACGCTGACCAGGCGAAGCACCGGCTCGTCGATCACCCGCAGGTAGGCCTCGACCGGCGGCGCGGGGCGTTCGTCGCGCCCCCGCACGGCGAGATCGATCGACACGTTCAGCACGCGGGCGCCCTCGGGATAGTCCATTCCCAAAAAGAAGATGTCGCTCCAGCCGCTGTGCGAGAGATCCATGCGCACGGGCGTGCTCTCGCGGAGGAGCGGGTAGAGGCCGGTGACGTCATCCGCGCGGAGCAGTTCCGGCCGGATGCGCAGGGGGTGGTCCGCCGGATGGCCCATGCGGAACATCCACTGGTTGCCGCGCACCGAGCGCACGCTGCGGCGCACCTGGTCGGCCAGGGTCTGAAAGCCCAGTTGATGGTAGGCGACGGCCAGGGCGCTGGAGAGGCCGTCCGAGGGGCCCTGCGCAGCCTGGGAGGCCAGGAACGTGTCGATCGCCTCCTCAAAGCGCCGCTCGAGGAGGTACTCGTACCCCCGGTAGGGGATGGCGCCGGCCAGCGCAAAACCGTCCGCCCCGTTGGCTGCGGCGGCCGGGAGGTGGAAGCGGTGGATGGCATACAGAAAGAAGGTGGCCCGCACGCGCTCGTAGAGATTGTCGCACCGCCGGCGAAAAGTGTCGAGCGCCTGGCACTCGGCCAGCAGTTCGGGCAGCGTGGCGGTCCGGCAAAAGCGCTCCAGCGGCAGGTCGCGCACCGCCCGATCCGCAGAGGTGATGACCTCGATCAGCCTTGACCCGTGGGCCCTGCTCCCGTGGGCCACCATCACGCCGTCTCCCGGGCCAACTCGCGCCGGGCCAGCAACTCGAGGATGCGCGAGAGGACCACTTCGCGGTCCAGGCCGTTCAGCGCCAGGGCGAGTTGGGCAGTCAGCAACCCATAGCGTACGCCGACGTCGTAACGGCGGCCGACGGTCTCCATCGCCAGATACCGTTCGCGGTGGGCCAGCTCCGCGAGGGCCTCGGAGAGGGTGACGGAGCGCTCGCCCCGCGCCTCGGCGACGCAGCGCTCCAGGATGCCCATCACCGTGGGGGTGAGGACATGCATGCCAAAGAAGCAGAGATAGTGCCCGGCGCGCAGTCCCGACACCACGAGCCACTGTTCGGCGTCGGTGGGCGTGGGCTTTTCCAGAATGGTGTCCACCTCGTAGAGGCCGGGGGCGTTGCGCACGCGGCGCCCGCCCACGCACCCGTACAGGGGCAGCAGGCTCTCGTGGGAGGCCTGCACGGCCGACACCGCACACCCCTGGGCGCCGGCCAGCTCCACCAGTTGCTGGGCGCAACCGGCCTCGGCCCCGGAGACGTACAGGTGGTCGCCGACCAGGTGGAGGAAGGGCTGCCCCTCGCAAAAGTCCTGGGCGCAATAGACCGCGTGGCCGTAACCCAGGGGTTCCTTCTGCTGCACAAAGGTGAGGCGGTTCGCATAGGCGCCGGCCGCCGAAGCATAGGCGTCCTCGTCGCCCGGGCACACCACCACGCAGACCTCTTCGATCCCCGCGCGAAAGGTCTCCTCGGCCAGGATAGCCAGGAGCGACTTGTCCGTCCCGTCGCTATCGGTCAGGGTCTGTAGGGGCAGCGAGCGCTGTTTGCGGCTGGCCGCCGTGATCACGGCTTTGACGATTCTCATCCGATCACCTCACCCGGTACAAGGCTGGAATACGCGACCGCTCGGGCGGCGGGCCGCCATTATAACAGGCCGCCGGTCCGCCGGCGAACGGCTCGACGACTGGCCTTGCCGTTTGTCCGCCGAGACCACTACTCCACCTCGATGCGGTACAGCCACTTGACCCACAGGCTCCCCGTGTTGCCGGGGAGCACCAGGCGCACGGGAAACCCGTGGATGAGGGGCAAGGGCTCGCCCTCCCACTCGTAGGCCACCAGGGCCGAAGAGGCCATGGCCGTCTCGATCGGCATGAGTTGATCATAGCCGTCTACGCCATAGAACCGCACCCGCACGCCGGAAGGCGGCGCCCCCGCCGCCTCCAGGACATCGCGAAGCGGCACGCCGGCCCAACGCGCCGTGTCCTCGAAAAAGCCGGGGCAGACGAGCACCGGCTCTGCCTCGCTCCGGGCCATGCAGCGCAGTTCGTCATAGGTGAGGCTGAGGGGCGTGGCCACCGCCCCGTCCACCGTCAACCGCCAGGCGTCCAGGTCCACCTCCTCCGGCGCGGTCCCCGTGACGTGCAGGCCGGTGGTCTCGTCGAGCTGGGCATAGCGCGGGATGGTGGCCGGCGGGGTGGGCACCGCTACGGCCGGCACGTCGCAGGGGGTCAGTGGAGGGCGTCGCGTGGCCAGGGCAGTGGCATCGGGCGTCTCGGCGCCGCCGGCCGGCGGCGCGGGCTCCGTCTCGGGGACGACTGTGCACCCGGCAACGAGGAGCAGGACAACGCTCATGCATACGAGGTACCGTCGGACGTTCATCTCGCCTCCCTCAGAGTGGGGCCGGGTGCGCTCTGGAGTGCGGCGACGGAGGGAGTGACGAGTGCGGAAACGGCCCGGCGGACGGACTAGGTCGGCATGCTCCCCGCCACGCGGTACATGGCGAGGATGTTCTCCAGCGGGGTGAGCACCTGGACGGCATGGGTGGGCCCCAGGATGAGACCCCCCGCGGCAAAGCCCTCCATGCGCAGGCGGGTCTCGCGCTCCACATCGGCCACCGTCCCGTGCGGGAGGACCGTCTGCACGCACATGGTGCCGCTGAACGTCAGGTCGCGGCCGAAATCGCGCTGCAGGCCATCCAGCGCCATCCCCTCGGCAGCCACCTGCACGACGTCCAGGATATCCAGCCCCAGTTCGATCAACCGCGGCAAAAAGGCCCGCACGCTACCGCAGGAGTGCAGCATGGTCCGTGCACCGTAGCGGTGGGCCATCGCCCAATACTCGCGGTAGTAGGGCGCAAAGAGGCGGTCAAAGGAGCGCAGGGAAATGATGGGGCCGCGCTGGGTGCCAAGGTCCTCGCCCGTGTGCACCACGTCGATGCGGCCGCCGGCGGCCTGCAGGGTGCGCTCGGTGACCTCGTAGAAGAAGCGGAAACGCTCCTCGACGAGGCGACGAAAGACGGCGTCCTCGGTGCCCACGTCGTACAGCACCCGCTCGACCCCCCGGCAGCGAGCGATGCCGTTCATGAAATCGGGCTGCCCGGCGCCCCCACAGTAGATGGCGTACTCGCCCTGGGCCTCGCACTGCGCCGCGATCCCGCCATAGTCGTACCAATCGGCGCTGGGGAAGGGATAGTCGCGGAGCGCCTCTACCGAGTCGATCTCGGCAAAGGGCAGGTAGGAGGCCTCCGGGTAGGTGCCCAGGCCGTCTCCGTAGACGACCTCGCGGTACCGCTCGCCCCAGAGCCCCTCGCGGCTCCCATCGGGAAAGGTGCGCCGCTCGGGGCCCACGTAGCGAGGACCGACGTGGCGCATATCTTGCCCCAGACGGGTCAGGAGCGCCTCGCGGTCGGGCACGCCGAGATGGGCGCACAACGCGGCGTCCACCTCCGGGGTAGCCTGATAGAACACCGGCAGCCGGTCCGGCCCCCGGCGCTCGATGGCGCGCAACACCCGTTCGCGTCCGTTCACGTCAGTCCTCGCTTCGCGGTGGGCAGATCGATCGTGCGGATCGGATCAGGCAGGCTCCGCCTCGCTCAGTTCGGCCACGCGGACCGGCCGGCCCAGCTCGGCCGACTTCCAGGCCGCCTCGGTGAGTTCGATGACCCGCAGGCCGCACTCGGGAGGCACGCATACCTCATCGCGCCCGAGGATCGCGTCCACAAAGTTCCGGTCGGGATCCGACTCGGCCGGGAGCTCGGTGATCTCGGCGAGGCCGTCGGTGCCGTACCCACCCTGCATGATCTTGCCATTGCGGTACAGGATGACCCCGTCGCTGCCCCAGACGCTAAACTCCTCCCACCACATCGGGCTGTCGCCGATGATGGAAATGTTCCCGTGGGCCCCATTGGTAAAGCGGAAGGCGAGGGCCGAGTCGATATCGACCTCGCAGTCATAGTTCTCCACGTACGAGGCCACCGACTCGGCGGTGAGGCCCGTGGTCCACAGGAGGATGTCGATGAGGTGGCTGCCCGAGTCGTTCAGTTGGCCGCCGCCGCTCAGCGCCATCACCTGCCGCCACTTGCCCGTCTGGCTGCGCCGCCAGTTCTGCGCCTGCAGGGCCGAGATGAACTGCAGTTTGCCCAGCGCACCGGACTGGATCTGGTCGCGAATGTAGATGTACGGCCCCTGAAAGTGCCGCTGGTAGGAGACCATGAACACCTTGCCCTTGCCGGCCTCGATGAGGTCGTAGGCGTGGGGCACCGTGCAGACCATCGGCTTTTCCATCAGGAGGTGCAGGCCGCGGCCCAGCACCTCGAGCCCCTGCTCGTGATGCAGCGTATGCGGCGTGAGGATGATCGCCGCGTCCATCTCCACCTTGTCCAGCATGTCGCGATAGTCGGCATAGACGGGGAGCGTGCTGACGGAGGGATAGTCCTCGGCCATACGCGCCATGGAGGCATCGCTGGGCTCGGCGAACGCCACCACCTCTGCCTCTGGGATCCCCTCCAGCCGCCGCATGTGCGCCCGGGCGATGCCGCCAGCGCCGATGAACCCGATTCGCACCTTTGCTGTCATGAGCCCTCCAGTTCGTGGGCGTGATCGAGCGAGAATGGCCACCGCCGGCATCATACACGGTTGCGGCAGAAGCGGCAATCGCGCACCGTCGCGTTCAGGCAGGCGAATCCGTTGCCAGGAGGACGGCCGCGGGCTCGGTGGCATACGCCTTGCGGTAGGCGACCGTCTCCCGGAGGGTGGCATCCAGGACCCGGTGAGCCTCCTGCAGGCGGTATCTCTCGGTGGACGCCTCTGGCGGCCGCGCGGCAGACCTGGCGCGCAGGGCGCCATCCGGCGCGTACTCTAGGGCGACGACGCCCTGGGCCTCCAGGAGGCGCAGGGCAGCGACGATCGCCGAGGGGCGGGCGGCAACCCGGGCGGCCATGCGGGGCGCATCGATGCGCCCGCCGTGCTCGCGGAGGGCGACCTGCAGCATCCCGGCCACCTGCCGGACGAACGCGCCGATGTCGGGTGGCTCCATATCGCCTGGCGGGAGGAGTACCAAGACCCGCGGCTGCACCTCGGCGAGGACGGCCTGCAGGGTCGCGCCCTCCGGCGGCGCGGTGGCCACGGCGAGGACGGCGGCACGCCGGCCCGCGAGTTCGGCTCGGGTCAGCGAGTTGGCCAGGCGCGGCACCCCCTCCGCCCAGATCGCCAACTCCTCACCGTAGCGATCGCGCAGACTCGCGACGAGTGCGTCCGCATCGCGGGTATCGGCGCGCCAGTCGAGCACCTCGAGGGAACCGAGGTGCG
>JAAZBQ010000625.1 GCA_012513725.1 Chloroflexota bacterium | reverse complement strand
TAGGCTCCCCAGCGGGCGATGAGGTTGCGCCAGTGCCGGCGCAGGACGTCCGGCCCCAACTGGGTGAGATAGTAACCCCAGGAGCCCACGATGCAGGGCACCATCCCGCTCTGCACGAGGTGGGCGATGCGCAGGTCGGCCATGTCAAAGTACGCCGGGTTGATGTGCTTGAACGCGCGGTCCCACGGAAAGCCCGCCTCGTTGGCCCCCCGCGCATCCAGCGCGGGCATATCGGGGTACAGCCCGGCCACGATCTGCACGACATTGAACCCCTTTGCGACCCGGTCGGCGGTCAGCTCGCGAAAGCCATCCGGCCAGGGAAGGCGCCGGCAGAGGCCCATCCACCAGGTGTCCGCCAGCCACAAAAAAGGCGTGCCGTCGCGATGCTCCAGGTGCCGGCGGTTCTCGGCCATGCGCAGGGGGCCGTGGCGCAGGAGGGGGTTGGTTCCCTCGTAGGCGGTCGCCTCCAGGGCGCCCTCGACGCCATGGAGCGCCGGGTTCTCCGCGTCCGAGCACACCGACCGCAGCCGGTACGCGCCGGGGGCGTGGGGGGCGTACCGCACGCGCCAGGTGTTGTTGCCGGCCCAGAAGGCTGGCACGCGCTGGGTGCGGCCCTCGGGGTCGGTGATCTCCACGTCCAGGGTGACGTCGCTCTCCGGTTCCCGGTAGCGGGGCGGCGAGCTGTACGACCACTCGCAGGGGGTGTTCTGGACGCCATAGTAGGGCATGGTTCCTCCTCCCGGCGCGCTAGGTCACGCCCAGGTACCGAACGGCGGTGGCCAGGTACACCCTGGCGGCCCGGACGATGCCCGCCAGTTCCACCCACTCGACGTCGGCGTGGGCGGTGGTGGAACCGGTACCGTGGGCCACGGCAGGGATCCCCGCCTCGCGGACGATGACGTTCACGTCGCACACCGACAGGGCGCCGCAGAGGGGCAGTGCGCGGCCCGTCACGCGCTCATAGGCGCCCTGCAGCGCTCCCACGATCGGCGCCTCGGGATCCACCGCGTAGCCCAGGCCGTTGGAGAGGAGGCGCAGGTTGACATCGAGCCCCGCCGGGCGCTCCACGCCGTCGATGACGCCCCGCACCTCGGCCTCCACGTCGGCCCAGGTCTTGTCCGGGCCGTAGCGGTAGGTGCCGTTCAGCGCCGCGCGGACGGGCACCCGGTTGTAGAAATCGCCGCCGTGGATCTGCCCGAGAAAGTAGGTCTCCGGGCCCAGGAGCGGATCCTCCGCCGCCGCCAGCTCCTCGCCGCGCGCCAGCATCCGGGCCGCCACCCGCGCGACGTGCTCCAGCGGATTCGGCACGCCCTGGGGCCGGGCGGTGTTCTCGTGGAGCACCTCGCCGGGGCGGGTGACCTCTAGTTCCATCAGAGCCTGCCCCTTGCCGCGGACCGGCAGGGCGTCCGATGCGCTCTCGGCGACCAGCGCCGCATCGGTGAACACGTCGCCCCGGGCGATGAGCGCCTTGAGCCCCTCCATGTGCCCGACGGGCGCCTCGTGGAGGGAGTGGGTGGCCAGGATGAGGCTGCCACTGAGGCGCACGCCGCTCTCGACGAGCACCCGCGCCGCCTCGACCATCGCGGCGATCCCTGACTTCATGTCGCCGGCGCCCCGTCCGTAGATGCGGTCGCCCTCGACGCGCGGCGCAGCGTGGGGAGCGTGGATGGTGTCCAGGTGGCCGTCGAGGGTCAGCGCGCGTGCCGAGCCGTCGCCCGGTACCCGTGCTACGGTCGAGGGTCCCCCGGGAAAGTCGTGCAGCACCTCCACCTTAAGCCCCAGGCCGCGGACGACCTCGGCGTAGCGGGCCGTGACGGCGTCCGAGTCGCCGGTGGGGCTGGGGATGCGCACCAGGTCCAGGGTCAGTGCGCGGAGCCGGTCGGGATCGACCCGGGCCAGGAGGTCCGTCAGCAGGCGGTCGGTATCCACGGGTTCCTGTCCTCCGGTTCGCCTACAGG
>JAAZBQ010000624.1 GCA_012513725.1 Chloroflexota bacterium | reverse complement strand
TGACCACCGGGAACAGCATCCCCCAGGAGATGAGCGGTGGCTTGAGATAGTACGTGCGAATGTCCTTGGCGGCGATGTGCCAGGCTCGCGCCAGTTGGTCGAGGTTCATCGCCGGCCTCCGTTGCGGCTGTTGCCGGGGCCCGCCTGCAGCGCCTCGGCGTCCAGGTCGGTCAACTGCACAAAGGCGTCCTCCAGGGAGGGCACCACGGAACGGATGGCGTGCAGCGTGTCCCCATGCTGCCGCACGGCTTCCACCACCTCGCCCAAGCCGCCGAGGAGGCCGCTGAGCTGCAGGTGGAGGATATCGCCGGAGCGGGATACGTGCTCGACGCTCTCGAGCGCCCGGAGCGCGGCCAGGAGCCCCTCGCTCGGCGAGGGGACCTCCATCTCCAGCGCCGTGCCCCCGTTGCAGGCGGCGCACAGCGCGGTCGGCGTGTCCAGGGCGATCAGCCGCCCCCGCACGATGATCGCCACTCGGTCGGCCAGTTGCTCCGCCTCGGCGATCAGGTGCGTGGTTAGGAACACCGTCACCCCACGCTCGCTCAGGGAAGAGACCAGTCCGCGGATGCCCCGGGCCGCCTGGACGTCGAGGCCCGTGGTGGGCTCGTCGAGGAACAGGATGGAGGGCTCGTGGATCAGGGCGGCGGCGATGGTCAACCGCCGCTTCATCCCGCCGGAGAGGGCGGCAAAGGGCGTAGCGGCGCGCTCGGCGAGGCCCATGCGCTCCAGGAGTTCGTCGGCCCGGGGTCGCCACCGCGCGCGGGGGAGCCCGTACAGCTGGGCGACGAAGATCAGGTTGTCTCGGGCGCTGAGTTCACCGTACAGGTTGGAGCGCTGTGGCACCACCCCCACCTGGCGCTTGACCGCCAGGGGATCCTGGGCCAATTCGTGGCCCGCCACCCGTGCCGAGCCCTCGGTGGGGCGGATGAGCCCCGTCAGCATGCGGATGGTCGTTGTCTTGCCCGCCCCGTTGGGCCCCAGGAAGCCCAGCGTCTCCCCCTCGCGGACCTCCAGGTCCAGGTGGTCCACGGCGCACAGGTCGCCATAGTAGCGCGTCAAACCGCGCGTCTCGATAGCCGCCACGCGTTACACTCCTTCCGAGCGGCCGGGCAACATCCCGCGCCCGGCCAACCAGCGCAGCCCGTGGGCCGCTCCCAGGCCCACGATGAATCCGATCGCCATGTTGGTGACCACCGACAGCCCGGCGGTCAGGAGCGCCACGGCCAGCGGCCAGCCACGCAGCCGCACCACGGGCCCCACGAACTGCACTCCCACCATCAGCATCATCCCCCCAATGAGGGGCATCGGGAACGCGCTCAGGATGCCCAACAGCGAGCGCCCCAGGAACACGCCCAAGGCCACCTCAATGAGGCCCTCCAGGATGTTCGTGCCGCCGGTGCGCGCCCCGAAATAGTACTGGCCGGCCAGGCCGCCGGAGCCGTGGCACATGGGCATCCCGCCGAACAGCGAGGAGGCCACGTTCATCACCCCCATGTTGACCATCAGCCGCTCCTCGCCGACCTCCTTGTCGGGGAACAGGTCGCGGATCATGGTCGCCGTGGCCAGGACGGCGTTCGTCAAGGTGAGGGGTATCTGGGCAAAGCCCGCGAGGACCATGGACTGCCACACGTCCCCAAGGCGCGGCACCTGGAAGCGGGGCAGGGCCAGGCTAAAGGTCAGGTTGGGCAGCAGCTCGCCGCGGAGGGCCATCAAGAGCACCCCCAAGCCCATGATCACAATGGACGCCGGCGCCCACCGGTTGTTGCGCAGGAGGACGATGATGCCGATCGCCAGGAGCCCCCACCAGGGCTCCGGCATGGCCATTTCCACCGCCTGCAGGCCCAGGGTGATCCCCAAGGCCAGCTGGATGCCCCGGATGAGGTAC
>JAAZBQ010000623.1 GCA_012513725.1 Chloroflexota bacterium | reverse complement strand
GTGCGCAGGGTGCGGCGGAGGTGGCGCGCGTTGCCGCCCAGGTCCGCCTCTCGCTCGACGAGGGCCACGTCGTAGCCCTGGCCGGCCAGGTTGCGCGCCGCGGCCATCCCCGTGATCCCCCCACCGATGACCAGGGCCGAGTGGGTGACGGGGAGCGGCTGGCCGTGGAGGGGCCGGCTCTCCACCGCGCGCCCCACGGCCATGCGCACCAGGTCCTTGGCCTTGTCGGTGGCCTCGGCGGGCAGGCGCATGTGCACCCAGGAGCACTGGTCGCGGATGTTGGCCAGCTCAAAGAGGTAGGGGTTCAGCCCCGCCTCGTGGATCGTCTCCTGGAAGAGGGGCTCGTGGGTGCGCGGCGAGCAAGAGGCCACCACGATGCGGTTCAGCCGGTGCTCGGCGATGATGTCCTTCATCGCGTCCTGGGTGTCCTGGGAGCAGGTGAACATGTTGCGCCCGGCATACACCACGTAGGGCAGGGTGCGGGCGTACTCTTCCACCGCCGCGACGTCCACCGTGCCGGCGATGTTGATGCCGCAGTGGCAGACGAACACGCCCACCCGGGGCGCCTCACCCATGACGTCGATCTCGGGCGGGTACTCTTTTTCGCGGGTCAGGGTGCCGCGGGCGGGGGCCAGGAGCCGGCCCGCCTCGGCCGCCGCGCCGGAGGCCTGGACGACGGTCTCGGGGATGTCCTTGGGGCCCTGGGCCGCGCCGCAGACATAGATCCCCTCCCGCGCCGTGGAGAGCGGCGTGAACTCGTCGGTGTAGCAGAACCCGCCCTCGCCCCGGCGCAGATCCAACTGGTCGATCAGGGTGCGAGTGCCCCGGGAGGGTTCCAGCCCCACCGAGAGCACCACCAGGTCGAACGGCTCGTGGATCAGCCGGTCGTCCTCGGTGACATAGACGACGTCGAGGGTCCCGTCGGGGAGGCGGTCGACCTTGGCCACCCGCGAGCGGACAAAGCGGACGCCGTATTCGTCGCGGGCGCGCTCATAGTACTTGTCGAAATCCTTGCCGTAGGAGCGCATGTCCATGTAAAAGATGCTGGCCTCGACGCCCTGGGCGTGCTCCTTGGCGATGACCGCCTCCTTGATGGCGTACATGCAGCACACCGACGAGCAGTAGGTGTTGCCGCACTGGGCGTCGCGAGAGCCCACGCACTGCAGAAAGGCGATCCGCCGCGGCTCGCGGCCGTCGGAGGGCCGTTGCAGGTGCCCGCCGTAGGGGCCCGAGGCGGACAGGATCCGCTCGAACTCGATGGACGTGACCACGTCCTTGTAGCGGCTGTAGCCGAGCTCGTACTTTTTGGTGGCGTCGAACTCGTCAAAGCCGGGGGCCAGGATGACGGCGCCAACCTCGACCTCGGAATAGGTCTCCCGGAGGAGGTGGTCGATGGCGCCGGGCTTGCAGGCTTCCACGCAGCGGTAGCACTCGGAGCACACCCCACAGGCCAGGCAGCGCTTGGCCTCCTCGAGGGCCTGCTCCTCGCTAAAGCCCAGGGCCACCTCGTCGAAATCG
>JAAZBQ010000009.1 GCA_012513725.1 Chloroflexota bacterium | reverse complement strand
CCTGGTCGATCATGACCTCCAGGTAGTTGGCGCGAAAGCGCTCCAGCGCCTGCCGGCCGGCGTCGCTGGCCGGGTCGAACCCCGGCTGCTGCGAAAAGTAGACCTGGGCGCGGGCCACCTGCTCCTCATAGGCGTCGCGGGCGATCGGCACGCCGTTCACCGCCGCCACTGCCTCGGCCGGGTCCAGGTCCTCCGGCCCGGCGGAGCCCTCCGAGGTCGCGGCGACCGTCGGGGCCGGGGAGGCGGGGGACGTCGCCGTTGGAGCGGGCATGGTGGGGGAGGGGAGCGCGGGCGGCGAGGTCGGCGCGGCGGTGGGACCGACGGCCGGCAGGGTGGGCAGTTGCGTCTCCGACAGGGACGCGGTGCAACCGCCAAGCGCGAGGGCGGATAGGACAGCGCCCGCCACACACAGGATCGCAAAGAGACGGGTTCGGCGCATCGTAAGGGCCTCCGGCTGGTATGGGAGCGGGTCTCGTGCGTCGCCGGCGAGTATATCCCTCCCGGCGGGGGCATGTCAATCGGCCTGCGCCGGGGGCGAAGACGAAGGCCGGAGCGCCTACCACGGATGCCACAGATGGGCACGGATTGGGGAGGGGAATCCCGGGACAGTATGAGCAGGCAACAGGCGCCTCCTTGTGTGTCTCGCAGGTCGTGCCCCGGCACCACCATGTCTGTCTTCATCCGTACCATCCGTCTATCCGTGGCATCCGTGGTGGATGAGTGCCACGCGCGTGGTTCGTGCGGCTGCCGCTCGCCCGCAACAGCCCGCGGCTTGGCTCTTTGGGCGCTTCTACCTATACTGGCGGTTCCCACCACTCTACCGTAACCGGAGGTCCGCCCGGCATGGCGCCCAACGTTCGCCCATTCCTTGCCCGGCTCGTGCGCCGGCTGACCAATGTCGACGCCACCGACCACGCCACTCCCGAGCAGCAGCAGGGGATGCGGATGCTGTGGCTCGACGGCATCCTGGCCTCGGCCAGCACGGCGTTCTATGCCGAGTTCGTCGTCCTCTACATGCTGGCGCTGGGTGCATCGGCGACCGTCATCGGCCTGCGGGCTTCGATCAACGGCGCCGCGGCGCTCGCCGCCCCGATGATCGGCGCCTATCTCGTGGCGCGGTCGGGGGCCCGCAAGCGGTGGGTCCTCTGGGGACCGGGCGGGGTCTCCCGGCTGGCGCTCCTGGCGATGGCTGCGGTGCCGCTGGTGTTTCGGGGGCCGGCGGCGGTGTGGGGATTTGTGGCCCTCCTCTCGCTGCAGGCCTTTGCCTCGGCGGTGGGGATGCCGGCCCACCACTCACTCCTCGGCGACGTGGTGCCGCTGCCGATCCGTGGCCGGTTCATGGGCGCGGGGATGATGTTCAACAGCATTGCCGCAGTGCTGGTGCTGCCTGTCGCCGGGTTCCTGGTGGCCCGGATCGGCGGGCTGAGTGGCTATCAAGTGCTGTGGCTCCTGGCCGCGTTGGCGGGCCTCGGCGCCACCGCTATGTACTGGCGGATCCCCGAGCCGCCCAGCGAGGAGGGCGCTGCCACCCAGGGCGGCCCGCTGGGCGGCCTGCGCGAGGCGTGGGGCAGCCTGCGGGGCAACCGGCCCTTTCTGCTCTTCTGCGGGATCAACTTTCTCTGGACCGTGGGGATCAACATCTCGGGCCCCTTTTTCACCGTACACATGGTGGAGGGGCTGGGGTTCTCGGCCGACACCATCGCCTACTTGGCCACGTTCACCACGCTGTTCAACGTCGTGGCGCTGCGGCTGGCCGGGGGGTTGGTGGATCGCCACGGCGCCCCCAAGATGACGGCCATCGCCATGCTCCTGGTGCCCCTCATGCCGCTGCTCTGGGTGTTCGCCAGCACTCCGGTCCATATCGGGAT
>JAAZBQ010000622.1 GCA_012513725.1 Chloroflexota bacterium | reverse complement strand
GCCGGCGCCGCCGAGTTCGAGCGGGCCAGCGGCCGGGAGGGCGCGGCGCTGCGGATGGTCGACGGCCTCCTGGCGCTCGCTGCGCTCCTGGCGCTCGTGGCCCTGGCGGCCAACATCATCCCCGCCCTGCGCGACCGCCGGAAGGGATCGCGATGACCGCCGCTGTGCTCGCCGCCTCCACCAGGCCTGGGCCCGGCCGGCCGGGGGGATCGCGATGACGGGGCTGACCCGCTGGGCGGCGCAGGTATCCGCCCCAGGCGGCGACCTGGTGGGGCTGTGGGTGGCCGCGCTGCTCACCCTCGCCGTCCTCAGCCGCGCACTGGGGCGCAACGTCGTCTTTCGGCTGGCCGAGCACCTGTTCGTGGGGGTGGCGGCGGGCTATGGCGCGGGGCTGGCCTGGACCAGCGTCCTGGCGCCCCGGGTGCGGCTGCTCATCGAGGATCCCGTGGGGCACTGGCACTATGGGCTGTTCTTTGGCCTGGGGCTCCTGATGCTGGCACGCAGCGCGCGCCGCCTCTCGCCGCTGGCGAACCTGCCCCTGGCGGTACTGTTCGGCGCCGGCACGGGCCTGGCCCTGGGCGGAACCCTGACGGGCACCCTCGTCGGCCAGGTGCGCGCCTCCCTGGTTTCCATCGCGCCGGCGGCCTATGGGCCCGGGGTGGTGGGCTGGGCGTATGCGGCAGATGCGCTCCTCCTGGTGATCGGCACCATCGCGGTGCTGGCTTCGTACCAGTTCACCGTCCGATCCAGAGGGCGGCTCGCGAGGGCGTGGCAGGCGGCCATCCGCCCGCTGCGGGGGCTCGGTCGGGGGTTCATTCTGGTGGCCTTTGGCGCGCTATTGGGCGGCGCGATCCTTTCCTTTTTCACCCTGCTGAGCAGCCGGCTGGACTTTTTGCTGGGTGACTGGCTGGGGCCTCTAGTGAACGGGGTGTTCTAGGCGATGAGCACGGAAACGCAAGCGCTCTCCATCATCACCGCCGACATTGGCGCCACGGTGACCCACGCCACCCTCATCGAACGGGTGGAGGGCACCTACCGCCTCGTGGCCCGCGCCGAGGCGCCCACGACCCTCGCCGGCGACGAGGTGGACGTCACCATCGGCCTCGGCCACGCGATCCTAGACCTGGAGGACACCGTCCAGCGCCGGCTCCTGGGCGACTCCGGCCCCCTGATGCCGGAGAACGCCACGGGCGAGGGGGTCGACCTCCTGGTGGCCACCTGCAGCGCCGCCCCGCCGCTGCGCACCGTCATCGTGGGGCTGACGGATCACCTGAGCGTCCAGAGCGCGCGGCGGGCCTGCGCGGCCTCGCCGGTGCGCCTGGAAAAGACGGTCTCCCTGGGCACCCGCTTTCACCACTGGGAGGAGGAGACCCTCGCCGAGCTGTACCGCGATCCGCCGGAGGTCCTGATCCTGGTGGGCGGCGCCGACGCGGGCTCCACCACGCCCCTCGAGAGTGCCGCCGGCGTGCTCACCACGCTGTACGAGCGGATGCCCGAGGAGCGCCGGCCGGTCGTCGTGTTCGCCGGCAACCTGGAGGCCCGCCGACCGATCATGCAGCTCGTCTCGCCCGTGATGGAGCTGCGGGTGGTGGACAACGTCCGCCCGAGCATCCACGTCGAGAGCCTGGGCGAACTGGAGCGCGAGATCGGCCTCCTGTACGAGCAGCGCGCGCTGCCCCGGGTGCCCGGCTATGAGCGGCTGGCCGAGTGGGCCAGCGCGCCGATACGCCCGACCACCGAGGGGCTGGATACCACCCTGCGCTTTATCGCCCGACGGGTGCCGGGCGGGCAGGGCGCCCTGGCCGTCGACGTCGGCGGGATGACCACCCACGCCGCCACGGCCCGCGACCAGGGATACCACTGGGCGACCTGCGCCGACACCGGCACGTCCTACGGCCTCGCGGGGGTGCTGGCCCGGGTCGGGGTGGAGGGTCTGGCGCGCTGGTTGCCGCGGCGGCTGGACGGCGAGGAGATCGCCGCCCGCCTCCGCAACGCCATGG
>JAAZBQ010000621.1 GCA_012513725.1 Chloroflexota bacterium | reverse complement strand
GTTGCACGCTATGGGGCACGATGACGATGCTGTACTCCTCGCGGAGCACGAACAGCGACTCTTCCACGCGCGACGTCGAGATGGGATCCAGCCCCGACGTCGGCTCGTCCAGGAGGAGCACCTCCGGGCGGAGGGCCAGGCTGCGGGCGATGCACAGCCGCTGCTGCTGCCCGCCCGATAGCGCGGTGGCGGGGTCGTCCAGGCGATCCTTGACCTCGTCCCACAGGGCGGCCTGCTGCAGGCTGCGCTCGACGATGTCGTCCAGCTCCGCACGACTCCGCGTCCCGGCCAGCGTGGGCCCGTAAACGATGTTGTAGCGGATGGTGCCCGGCAGCGGCAGGGGCAGGGCGAACACCATCCCCACCCTACGCCGCAGGTCGACGACGTCGACCGAGGGCGCATAGATGTCCTCGCCGTTCAAAAGCACGCGGCCCGTCTGGCGGACACCGGGGCTCAGGTCGTTCAGCCGGTTGATGACGCGGAGCAGGGTGGTCTTGCCGCCGCCTGCCGGCCCAAACACCGTGGTGATGGCGCGCCGGGGGATCTCCAGGTTGATGTCGCGCAACGCGCGGGTGCTCGAGTACCAGAAACTCAGGTCCTCGATGCGGATGACGGGCTCTGCTACGAAACTCATCACGTACGTCTCACGGTGGGTGGGGCTACCATTGACGGCGGCCCCGGAATCGGCGGCGGATCAGTGTCGCGACGATGTTCATCGACAGCACCAGCGCCATGAGCACCAGCGCCGTGCCGAACTGGATGTGCTGGGGCATGCCCGGCACCTGCGTGCTGACCACATAGAGATGGTAGGGCAGAGCCATCGTCTGGTCAAAGGGAGAGCTCGGCAAGTCGGGCCGGAAGAACGCCACCACGGTGAACAGGATGGGCGCCGTCTCGCCGGCCGCCCTCAGGAGCCCCAGGAGCACCCCCGTCACCACGCCGGGCAGCGCCTGGGGCAAGACGATGCGCCAGATGCCCTGCCAGCGCGTGCCGCCCAGGCTGGCGCTCACGGTGCGGAACTCGACCGGCACCGCGCGCAGCGCCTCTTCGGCGGCCGAGATGATCACCGGCAGGGTCATGATCGCCAGGGTCAACGATCCCGCCAGGATCGACGTACCCATCTGGAGGAACAGCACAAAGAGTCCCAGCCCAAACAGCCCGTACACTACGGACGGCACGCCGGCCAGGTTCACGATGGCCAACCGGATCGCCCGGGTCCACCAGTTGTCCGAGGCGTACTCGGCCAGGTAGATGGCGCCGCCGACCCCCACCGGAATCGAGGCGACGGCGGTGCCCAGGGTCAGGATGATGGTGCCCACCAGCGCGGGAAAGATGCCCCCCTCGGTCATCCCGTTCCTCGGCGTTGCGGTGAGAAACTCCCAGCTGATCGCCGGTAGCCCCCGCACGATGATCACGGCGATCACCACAAAGATCGGCACGACGACCACGACGGTGGCCAGGAAGAGCAGTGCAAACCCAATGCGCTGTGTCAGGTGGCGATCCATCAGCGCAGACCTCCCTGCCGGCGTGCGGCGAAAATCGCCCGGGCCGCAGCCAGGTTGATCAGGAAGGTGACCACGAACAGCAGCACGCCGATGCCAAACAGCGCGTGATAGTGCACGCTGCCCTGGGCGACCTCGCCCATCTCGGCCGCGATCGTGGCCGTCATCGTGCGCACCGGGCGGAACAGGGCATCGAGCCCCAGGGGCACCCGCGCCGCGTTTCCCGTCACCATCATGACCGCCATCGTCTCACCGATGGCGCGGCCCATCCCCAGCATCACGGCCGTGATGATGCCCGAGCGCGCCGCCGGCACCACGACCCGCCAGATGGTCTGCCAGCGGGTGGCGCCCATCGCCAGGGCGGCGTCGCGCAGGCTGCGGGGGACGTTGTCCAGGGCGTCCTCGGCGATGGTGATGATGGTGGGCAGCGACATGTAGGCCAGGAGCAGCGCGCCGGTAAAGGCGGTGAGCCCGGTGGGCGCCCCGAGGTACACGCGGACCAGCGGGGCCAGGACGGTCATGCCAAAGAATCCCAGGACGACCGAGGGGATCCCGGCCAGCACCTCGATGATGGGCTTGAGCACGTCCCGCGCCCAGGGTGGGGCGGCCTCCCGCACGAAAACCGCCGCCGCGACGCCGAGGGGCAGCGCGATGATGATGGCGGTCAGCGTCACGAGGATGGAGCCCAACAGGAGCGGCACCATGCCGTATAGGTCAAAGGCCGGGTACCAGCGGACGTCCGCCAGGTTGCCCAGGGAGATCTCGATAAAGGCGGGCACGCCCTCGCGCAGGAGGAACAGGAAGATCAGGCCGACGAGCCCAATCGTCGAGAAACCCAGCACGCGGATGAGGGTCTCCGCGGCGAACTCGTCCCAGCGCGGCCGACGTCGGCCAACCCGTGTTGCCTCTTGCGCATCGGTCATGTTGCGTCTCTCTATCGCCCTACTGCAGGGGCACAAAGCCGATCTCCGGGACGACGGCCTGCCCCTCACCGAGGATCCAGTTCATGTACTCCTCGATCTGCCCGGCGGGCTGGCCGGCAGTGTACATGAACAGATCGCGGGCGATGGGGTAGGCGCCCGAGTTCACCGTATCGACCGAGGGCTCGACGTACGGACCGTCCTCCGACGCCCCGATAGCGATCACCTTCTGGTCGGGCGTGACGTAGCCCAGGCCGTCGTAGCCGATCGCGTTCGGGTTGTGGCGGACCTCTTCGCTGATCCCCTCCGACGAGGGCATCAGGAGCGTGTCGGGGGAAAAGAGGAGATCCGAGTCCTCGTCGCCGAGGCGGATGACGTTCTCCAAAAAGTAGATGTAGGTGCCCGAGTTGGACTCGCGCGACAGGAGCACGATCGGTCGGTCCTCGCCGCCGACGTCAGTCCAGTTGGTATATCGCCCGGTATAGATCCCGGAGATCTGCTCGAGGGTGAGGCGATCAACAGGATTGGTCGGGTTCACCACCACAGCGATGGCGTCCAGGGCGACGGTGAACTCGATCGGGTCGACGCCGTTCGCGCGGGCCTCCGCAAACTCGCCCTCGCTCATCTCCCGGGAGGCGTTGGCGATGTCGACCGTGCCGTTGATCATGGCCGCGATGCCGGTGCCCGAGCCGCCGCCGGTAACCGAGATGCGCACCTCGGGGTGCTCGGCGATATAGGCCTCGGCCCAGGCCAGGGCGAGGTTGACCAGGGTGTCAGAGCCCTTGTTCTCGATCGTCCGGGGCGAGGTGGCACCACCGCCGGGGCCGGTCGCATCGGCGGGCCGGCAGCCCGCCAGGGCGAGGAGGGCAACGACGAGGAACAGCGAGAGCAACCGAAGGGAAGAGGGGGTCCTTGTAGGGGAGTAGTAGCGTACGCCGAGGCCCAGTGGCCGGCGCCTCGCCAGGCGGTTATTGGTCTTGCCCTGTCTCATCGATACGTCCCGTTTCGTCGTCCCGATCTCCACGCGGCCGGCCGCAGTCCGTCGCGTATTGTGCCACACACCGACCACAGGGGCAAGTGCGGCCCAAGGCCCGCTCGCGGCTACGCTAGGGTGACCCGGGCTGTGCCTGCGCCCCGGTCAGGGCGATGGCCTACTCCCAGGGGCGCAGGAGCACCTTGGCGCACTGGTGCGACGCGGTGAGCGCCAGGGCATCCTGGGCGCAGCTCATCGGCAGGATGTGGCTCACCAGGTGCCGGGCCGAGGGCGAGCCCGCGATCACCTGGAGGACCCGGGGGTACAGCGAGAGGTTATAGTGCCACGAGCCCCGCACGGTGAGCCCCTTGCGGATCATGTCGGGGCTGACCCGGATCCCCAGTTCGTCCTGGCACTCGCCGACAAAGGCGACCTGCCCCCGCCGCCGCGTCGCATCGATGCACAACCGCTGGGCGGCGACCACGCCCGAGCAGTCCAGCGCCTGGTCTACCCCGATCCCTTCCGTGAGGTCTAGGATCTCCTGGAGGGCATCGGGGGCGCCCGGATCCACCACGTGATCGGCGCCGATCATGCGGGCCCGCTCGGTGCGGTAGGGGATGCTCTCCACCGCGATGACCCGCGCCCCGCGGAACTTGGCGTTCACCACGGCGCCGAGCCCCACGGGCCCCAGCCCGGTGATCAGGACCGTATCGAACGCCCCGAGGCCCATCCCGTCGAACGCCCCAAACGAGGGGCCCAGGGCGCAGAGCGCCAGCGCTGCCTGCTCGTAGGTCATCTCATCCGGGATGCGGGGCAGCATCCAGCCCGGCTTGGCCAGGTACTGGGCATAGGTGGCGCTCCCCTCGCCGTTCTCCAAAAAGGCCCGCGGGTCGAGCGCGTTCTGGCAGTGGATATAGTCCCCTGCGACGCAGAGGCGACAGCGCCCGCAGGCGTACAGTGGCATCACCACCACCCGGTCGCCGACGGCCACGCGCCCGGGCTGCGCCACCTCGACGACCTCGCCGACCGCCTCGTGGCCGAGGAAGTGGTTCTCATGGCCGGTCAGCCAGGCCTTGTACTCGGTGCACATCGGCGCCACGTGCACCTTCACGACGGCCCAGTCCTCCCGGGCGCGCGGCTCGGGCACCTCGACGATCTCGGCCCGTCGCGGTCCGGTGATGACGACCTTTTTCATCGTAACGCCCTCCTGGAGTGGGTGTTGTCTTGTTGATAGGGTGCTCGCGTACGGTCAAGCGGGCGCCTACACGTAAAAGGCGCGATCGGTCGGCGCGACCCGCAGGCCCGGCGAGGCAGCCAGGCGCTCCTCGTCGATGTCAAAGCCCAGGCCGGGCCGATCGGGCAGCGTAAAGCGACCGTTCGCCACCGGCAGCGGGTGAGAGAGGCACAGGCTCGACCAGGCCACGTCCTTGGCCATGAACTCCTGCCGGAAAAAGTTCGGGATGCAGGCCGCCACGTGGGCGGAGGCGATCGTGCAGATCGGGCCGTTCGGGCTGTGTGGCGCGATGGGCACGTTGTACGTCTCGGCTAGGTTCGCGATCTTGCGCAGTTCCGAGATGCCGCCGCAGCGCGCCACGTCGGGCATCAAATAGTCGGTGGCGTGCCGGTCGAGGATCGGCCGTGCCATGTAGCGGGTGTGGATGCGCTCGCCGACGCAGACCGGGAGAGGAATCTGCCGGCGGATGTCGGCGATAGCGTCGGGGAACTCGGGGAGGGCCGGTTCCTCGTACCACATGCAGGTAAAGCCCAGGCTCGCCAGCCGGTGGGCCATCTCCACGGCCGTCGGCCCGTTCAAAAAGGCGTGGGTCTCGATGGCGATGGGTACGTCCTTGCCCACCGCCTCGGCGACAGCGGCGACCACGTCGAGGGCCCGCTGTTTCTGGGGCTCGGTGAGCGCGTTCGTGGTGGAGAGGTCCTGGCCGTAGAGATAGTTCACGTGGGCAAAGGGATCCAGCTTGAGCGCGCCAAAGCCCTGCGCCACCGTATCGCGGGCCTGCTGGGCATAGTCCTGGGGCTCGTGGGAGCCCTCGATGAACCAGTAGTTCGCATAGAGCTCGATCTCGGTGCGGTAGGCGCCGCCGAGCAGCTCATAGATCGGCGCGCCGAGCATCTTGCCCTTGATGTCCCAGAGGGCGATGTCGATAGCGCTGATGGCCGAGAGGAGCGGGCCCGCCTGGCCCATCCAGTGCATGTCGCGGTAGAGCTTGGTCCAGACAAAGTCGATCCGGCGCGGGTCGAGCCCGATGATGCGCTCGCCGACGTGGCGGCAGGCGGCCTCCACCAGGGGTGAGCCGGGCCTGTTGGTGCCCTCGCCCCAGCCGTGCAGGCCCGTGTCGGTCTCTACCTTGACCAGCGTCCAGTTGTACTTGATGCCCTCCACCAGGAAGGTCTTGACGGCCGTGATCTGCATCGCGCGGTGCTCCTCTCGGTGTGTGCATGCGCTGCATCATACCACTCTTGCCC
>JAAZBQ010000620.1 GCA_012513725.1 Chloroflexota bacterium | reverse complement strand
TCGTGGAATTTGCGCGCGTCGTAGCCCAGTTGGGTGACGATGAACTGCGCCCCGGCCTCGAGTTTCTGGCGCAGTTTAAAGTACTGACCCATCACCTCCGATTCGAGCGCCTTGAACGGGCTCACTACGGCGCCGGCGTAGAGGTGCATCTGGGAGAGGGTCGTGGAGCGGCCCAGGATGGGCACCTCCAGCCCCTCGTTCAGCGCGCTGATCAGGCCAAAGAGCTGGGTGGGGTCCAGGTCGAACACCGGCTTGGAGCGCCCCTGGTAGCCGGTGTAGGTGTAATCGCCGCTCATCACGAGAAAGTTGCGCACCGTGGCGCGCTCCAGGCCGTAGAGGAGGGCCTCCAGTTGGTTGCGGTTCTTGTCCTTGCAGGTGAAATGGACGAGGGGCTCCACGCCGAGGCTACTGATCTCGGCGCCGAGCATCTCGGCCGAGATGGCCGGGTTGCCGCCGGGATTGTCGGTGAGGGTGAGTGCGTGGACGCGGCCGCCGGCCGCGGCCTCCTCCGCGGAGCGGATGACGGCCTGCTGGGCAGATTCCACGCTACCGCGGCCGGGGACCAGTTCCCAGGAGACGCTGAACGTCTCGGGATCGGCCAGGGAACGGTGATAGGCGCTCAGGTACTCGGTCATCGGACTTGCCTCCCGCTAGGCATGTGCGCACCGGATTGCGGAGCAATCATAGCATAATACTTGGGAATCGAAAAGGCGAGCGTGCGGCCCCTCCCCTTCCCGAAAGGTTCTTTCCTTTCGGGAAGGTTCCGGTATCCACGCCCTCTGCGGACGCATGCGGACAGTCCTGCAGATCATCTCCCAGAAAACCAAAAACGCGGAATCAACCGGCACGTTTGTCCGCATCCGTCCGCAGGGTCTCGGATGAGCCTGGAACCTTCCCGGAAGGCAGGAACCTTCCGGGAAGGGGAGCGCCGGGAGGGGCAGGCCACCCCAGATGGCTGAGGCGCATCCTGGTCACCTGGTTATGGACGTCGCCAGCGGCGCTTGCTACAATAAGTCGTAGAGTGTCTGGAGTAGAGCGCCGAACGCGTGAGGAGTCAAGATGAGCACGGGACAGGGACCACAGCAGGAACAGGAGAAAGACAGGGCCTCGAGCGCCCAGGAGTGGGGCGACATCTTTCGGCAGATCCACGACCAGGTGCGTCGGGAGGCGGCTCGGGTAGTGGGGACGTCGGATGACGCCGACTGGGACGACATCGGCCGGGATCTGAGCGATTCCAGCCGCCGCACCGCGGCCAAGACCGTAGGGCTAGATGAATCCGCCGACTGGAAGACCATCGGCCAGCGCGCCGAGCAGTCGGCCCGGGGCACGGTGGCCGACATGGTAGGAACAACGCCCGACGCCGACTGGGCCGAGATCGGCCGAGTGGTCGACGACCGGCTGCGTGCCTTTTTCGGCGACCTCTTTGGCGGCAGAAAGCCTACGCAGGGCCGCGCCCCAGGGCAGCAGGGCGACAAGACGGAGATCGACAAAGACGAGCCGCCGGTCGATCCCTGGCGCTAGCGGTTAGGGACCACGACGAGTAGGCAGGGGATGGGACGCCCAAAGAGGGCGCCCCATCCGTTCTTGCGCGTGAACGATCGATGGAGGATGGACTATGGGGTTGCGCGTCGGCGTCTGTGGGGCGGGATCGTTCGCCCGCTCGTTTATCCCGCTGTTCCAGGCACACCCGCTGGTGGAAGACGTGGCTCTCGCCGAGGTGCTCCCCGAACGCCGGGCGGAGCAGGCGGCGCGGTTCGGCATCCGCGAGACCTACCCGGACCTGGACGCCCTCTGCGCCTCGGACGTGGACGTCATCGCCCTCTTTACCCAGCGGCACCTCCACGGCCCCCAGGCTCTCCAGGCGCTGCGGGCGGGCAAGCACGTCTATTCCGCCGTGCCGATGGGGGTAACCATCGATGAGTTGCGCCGTATCGTGTCCGCGGTGGAGGAAACCGGCCTCACGTACATGATGGGCGAGACCTCCTACTATTACCCCTCTACCGTGCTCTGTCGCGACCGTTTTCGCCGCGGTGCGTTCGGCGCGTTCGTCTATGGCGAGGGCGAGTACTATCACGACATGTCCCACGGCTTTTACGAGGCCTACCAGCACTCGGGGGGCGCCGAGTGGAAGCGGGTGGCGGGCTTCCCGCCGATGCTCTACCCCAGCCACTCCGTGAGCATGATCCTGTCCGTCACCGGGGCGCGGATGACCCAGGTTTCCTGCCTGGGCTACGAGGACCAACTCGACGACGGGGTCTTTGGCGCGGGGAACAACCTGTGGGATAACCCCTACTCGAACGAGACGGCGCTCTTTCGCACGTCGGACGGCGGGATGTGCCGGATCAACGAGTTCCGGCGGGTGGGGGTCTCTGGCGGGCGCTCGGTGCGCCTCAGCGTGTACGGCACCGAGGCCGCCTATGAAGAGCAGGCCGATGGGGAGGTGTGGGTGACCCGGGACAAGCGCCAGGAGGACCTGCGACCGCTGCTCAAGTGCGCGCCCTCGGGGCACCCGGCCCGGGAAGACCTGCCGGAGGACCTGCGGGCGGATTTCCACTCCGGCCTGGCCCCGGTGCACCCGCGGGATCGGCTGCCGGACGCCTTTCGCCACCTCCCGAACGGGCACCACGGCTCGCACCAGTTCCTGGTGGACGACTTTTGCCGGTCCTGCAGCGAGGGGGTGCTGGCGCCGAACCACGTCTGGGCGGCTGCCCGCTATTGCGCGCCAGGGATCGTGGCGCACGAGTCGGCCCTCCAGGAGGGGCGATTGCTCGAGGTGCCACACCTGGGCGAGCCGCCGGCGAGCGCACGGTATCTTGAGGTGTAGGGGATCGCGGGATGTCTGCCAGCGGTTGAGGCGTGCGTCCCATTGGATGGTGGACTCGTATCCGCCGATGGAGGACGACCGAGATGGCTCAGGAACGACCGAACGTCGTGTTCATCGCCCTCGATTCACTCCGGCAAGACCATGTGCGGTTCTACAACCCCGACGCGCCCTGCGAGACCCCGCACATGGACGCCCTGGCCCGGGAGAGCGTGGCCTTTGACAACGTCTACCCCGAGGGGTTGCCCACCATCCCGGTGCGGACGTGCTGGTTGACGGGCAACCGCACGCTGGTGAACCGGGCCTGGCAGCCACTGGCCGCAGAGGATCGCTCGATGCCCGAGATCCTGTCGATGGCCGGCTACCTCACCGCCCTCTTTACCGACTGCTACCACTATTTCAAGCCGGGGATGAACCTGCACCGGGGGTACCGGGTGTGGGAGTGGGTGCGCGGGCAAGAGTACGACTCTTACCGTTCGGGACCGCTCACCCGGCTGAACGTCGACGACTATATCAAGGATTCCTTTCCCCCGAACTGGCGCCACATCGTGGAGACGGCGCTCAAGAACATCGAGGAGTTCGAGACGGCCGAGGATCACTATGCGGCGCGGCTGGCGCGCCTGGCCGGCGACTGGCTGGAGCGCAACACCGGGGGGCAGCCCTTCCTTCTCTTCTGGGACTCGTTCGATCCCCACGAGCCGTGGACACCGCCCAAAGAGTTCGATCGCTACACGGATCCTGCATACCGCGGCAAAAAGATCATCCTGCCCCCCGGGGGCATGGCCGCCGACCGTCTCACCGAGGAGGAGATGGACTACGCCCGCGGGCTGTACGCGGGAGAGTGCGCCTACGTCGACCACTATATCGGCGTGCTGCTCCAGCGGCTCAAGGACCTGGACCTGTACGACAACTCGGTGATCGTCCTGATCTCCGACCACGGCCATCCCCTGTCCGATCACGGCAAGTTCCTCAAGGGGGGCGACCGGCTATACAACGAGCTCCTCAAGGTGCCCTTTACCATCCGCTTCCCGGGGGGCAGGTACGGGGGGCAGCGGCTCGACGCGCTGGGCTCCTTCCACGACGTGCTCCCGACCCTGCTGGATGCCGTCGGCATGGGGAACAATCTGGACGCCTTGCCGGGCAAGAGCCTGATGCCGGTCATCCGCGGCGAGGCGGAGGGGATTCGCGAGGCGATCATTGCCGGCTACCACGAGGCGGCCGACCGGGTGGTGCGCGACAAGACCTGGTCGTACATCCGCCGTCCGGGCGACGAGGTGGATGAGCTGTACAATCTCCAGGAAGATCCCCAGGAGAGGCATAACCTGATCGACGAGCACCCCGAGGAGGCCCAGCGCCTGGCCGCTATGTTCGGTGTGCTGTACGCCCTGCAGGGTGCGCCGGTCAAGGGGGCCCAGGGCAAGTACGAGGTAGCCCACACGGGGGCAGCCCTCTAGCCACGGATCCTACGGAACGGGGAATCTACCACGGATTCCACGGATAAACGGATAAAGAGGGAAAAGTACAGTTTACGCAGGCTTCCAGCAAGCAATCCTGGTCCTCATCCGTTCCATCCGTCTATCCGTGTCATCCGTGATTGTGGCGTACGCCTCGTACTCGGCGTACAGTGTGCGCATAGCCGAGTACAGGAGGTGTCGCGGTGAAGACCAACTCGAGGCGTCAGCGCCTGAGCTACAAATCGCCCCACAGTCTGC
>JAAZBQ010000619.1 GCA_012513725.1 Chloroflexota bacterium | reverse complement strand
TGACGGCCGTGCGCAACGATGTAGTGGAGAACGCCGATCAGTTCGCCGCCGATCAGCAGCAGGAACAGCAAACGCCCATGCCGTTCATGCCGCGACGCGCCCAGAGCGAGGGGTGGTTCAACCGCTACAGCGTGAACGTCCTCTCGGAACCCGATGCCGACAACTGCGCGCCGGTGGTGATCGAGGACAACCCCATCTACCAGAACCTCCTCGGCCGCATCGAGTTCCGGGCCGAGTTTGGCGCCATGGTGACCGATTTCACCCAGATCCGCGCCGGCGCGCTGCACCGGGCGAACGGTGGGTATCTTGTGCTCGATGCACGCAACCTTCTCATGCAAGGCCTAGCCTGGGACGCGCTCAAGCGCGCCCTGCGGAACCGGGAGATCAAGGTGGAGAGCATCGGCCAGTTCTACGGGCTGGTATCCACCTCGACCCTAGAGCCCGAACCGATCCCGCTGCAGGTCAAGGTGGTGATGATCGGCGAGGAGTGGCTCTACCAGCTCCTCAACTTGGCCGACGAGGATTTCCGCAAGGAGTTCAAGGTCAAGGCCGAATTCCACTCCACCATGCCGCGCACTGCAGAGGCGGTGCGCGAGTACGCATCATTCATCGGCGACAAGGTGCGCAACGACAACCTCCGACACTTTGACGCAGGCGCCATCGCCCAGGTGGTCGAAGAGGCATCGCGCATGGCCGACGACCAGGAAAAGCTTACCGCGCGCATGGCGCACGTGGAGGACCTGGTGCGTCAGTCGGCCTATTGGGCCGAACGCGCCGGGCACCCGATGGTCACCGCCGAGGACGTGGGCCGCGCCGTCGGCGAGCAGATCTACCGCCTCTCACACATGGCCGAGCGCTTTGTCGAGCGCATCGATGAGGGGGTGGTGCTCATCAACACCGACGGCGCCGTCGCGGGCCAGGTGAACGGCCTGTCGGTCATCTCCCTCTCCGACTTTCAGTTCGGCATCCCCTCCCGGGTGACCGCGCGCACCTTCCTGGGCAAGGCCGGGGTGGTGAGCATCGACCGCGAGGTCAAGATGAGCGGCCCCATCCACGACAAGGGGCAGCTGATCCTGTCGGCCTGGCTGGCGAGCCGCTTTGCCCAGCAGGCGCCCCTAAGCATGTCGGCGACGCTCACCTTCGAGCAGTCCTACGGGGGGATCGAGGGCGACAGCGCCTCTTCCACGGAGCTATACGCGCTCCTCTCCAGCCTGTCGGGCGTGCCGCTCAAGCAGAGCATCGCCGTGACGGGCTCGGTGAACCAGGCCGGCCAGGTGCAGGCCATCGGCGGGGCGAACGCCAAGATCGAAGGCTTTTACGACGTCTGCAAGGCCCAGGGCCTCACCGGCGACCAGGGGGTGATGATCCCGCGATCCAACATGCGCCACCTGATGCTGCGCAGCGACGTACTCCACGCCGTGGAGGAAGGCCGCTTTCGGGTGTACGCCGTGTCGACGATCGAGGAGGGCATCGAAGTGCTCACCGGCGTTCCCGCCGGAGAGGCGGACGACGAGGGCCGCTACCCAGCGGACACCGTGTTCGGGCGCGTCCAAGAGCGCCTGGACGAGTACAACCGCCTGAGCAAGCAAAAGCGCGAGGAGGAAGAAGGGGAGGGGACCTTCCGGCGGGGCGAGGAGGAAGAGGAAGAGCCCAGCGAGCCCCAGTAGGCCACAGGCAACGAGCGGCGGAGGGCCCGCATCCGCCCCCCGCCGCTCGCTACATCACCGCCCGCTAGGTGGCGGACGGCTGAATGACCTCCTGCACGGCCCGCAGCACGTGATAGAACTCGGCGCTGCCCGAGAGCATCAACTCGCCGTCGACGAACACCATCGGGTAATAGGTTCCCTGGTCGTCCACCTTGTCCAGCAGGTGCTGGCTGGCTCGTTGCTCCTCGGGGTCGGCCACATCGTAATAGTCCACCCGAACGCTGTCCCCGTACATGCGCCCGAGGTAGAACCGCGTGGTCTCGGTGGTCTCCAACGAAGACCGGCGCGGGCCTCAACCCCCGCGGCAGATCTCGCCCCGGCTGTTGCCCAGCACGGTTACCACCACCTGTCGTTCCGGTTGTTCGGACATCTGCGCCTCCCGCGTCTAATACCCCACCTGGGTACCGATGGAGTATATCATGGCCGACCGAAGGCGTCAATATTCGCTCGCGCTCCCCCCTTCCCGGAAGGTTCTTTCCTTCCGGGAAGGTTCCGGCCCCCCTCGCCCTGCTGCGGACAGATGCGGATGTTCCTGCCGGTTCTCCGCCGGAAAAACCAAAAGCGCACAATCAACCGACACGTTTGTCCGCGTATGTCCGTAGGGTCCAGGCACATCCCGGAACCTTCC
>JAAZBQ010000618.1 GCA_012513725.1 Chloroflexota bacterium | reverse complement strand
GGAGCGGCCCTGTCAAGCGTTTTGGACGCTGACGGCAGGGTGATCGCACTCTAGCGTCGGAGGACCTTGAGAAGGTAGGCGGGGTTCCAGCCGGCCTTGAGGCGCTTGCCCCTGATCCCCCGGTGGCTGCTCTTCTCCTGTTTGAGGAGGTTCACGGCGATGCGCCGGAGCACGCCCAGGTTCTCCGCCGCGTACCCCTCTCGCGCCCGGTAATGATCCTCCCGGAAGGCGACGTCCAGCACCCGCGGCATGGAGTGTCACGTGGAGCCCGTTCTCGATCCCCCAGTGACTGCGGATGCTGCGGGCGAGCGCCTTTGCCTCCCCCGGCAAGCTGGAGATGAAGTAGCGCCGCTCTCGACGGACGCGGTCGTCCACCCAGCATTCCGACTCCACCATGGCCACGCTACGGAGCCCGGGCCAGTACCCTGTACGGCGCACCTCGCACTCTCCCTACACAATGCACTGCCTGACACCAGTATGCGTCGGGATACCAGGTCCAGCAACGAGAATGCGATCACCCTGGAAATTCGTCCGCAAAACCCTTGACAGGGCACCCGCCGTGTGGTATATTGATTATGCAGGACCCTGAGAGGTTGATGACATTCAACCAGGTTCTGACCCGAAAGTCGGAGAGTTGGGGAGCGGCCAACCAAGGTTCTGGTGACCGAGGAAGCGCCGCAAGCAGGCAGAAAGGTGCAAGGGAAACCACGCATCGGGAAGCCAGCCGAGTAGCCTGGTAAGAATCAGGCGAAGCAACCGGCCGAAGACTGGCTGGAGATGATCTCGGAATGGGCAGCGGTGTAATAGACCACGACCCAGAAAGAGGGATCCGGCTAAGGGCAGCCACCTGAGAGAAAAGTCAAAGGTCACTTGGGGTTCTGCTCTTTTTGCGTTGCCGGCGGATGGGCGCTGCACCGGCGCGGGTGCGTGCACCGACCGGCTCATTGTTGTCCGCCCGGACGCAGGACACGACCCGCCTCGCAAGAACGCCGGCACGATGGCGTGAGGCCCCTCCCCCTAACGGCCGTTCCCCTGGTCCGTTCGACCGCACCCGTGGCGTGCCACCCTGCTGGGCGCCACCCGTGCACACGGGAGCACGCCATGAGCACACAGCCTGCTATCCTCGTGCGCGATCTGCACAAGCGCTATGGCGACATCCACGCCGTTCAGGGCATCACCTTTTCCGTCCAAGAGGGTGAGATCTATTCCCTGCTAGGACCCAACGGCGCGGGCAAGTCCACCACCATCTCCATGATCTCTTGCCTGCAAGAGCCGGACGCCGGCGAAGTCCTCGTACTGGGCCACTCGACCGCCAGGGAGCCGCAACAGGTCAAGGCGGCGCTGGGCGTGGTGCCCCAGGATATCGCCATCTACCCTGACCTCTCCGCCCGCGAGAACATGTCCTTCTGGGGCAAGATGTACGGTCTGCGCGGCAAGGCCCTCGATCGCCGCATCGATGAGGTGTTGGAGACCATCGGCCTCACCGATCGCCAACGGGGCGCCACGTCCAAGTTCTCCGGGGGCATGAAGCGTCGCCTGAACGTCGGCATCGCCCTCCTCCATCGACCCCGCCTGATCATCATGGACGAGCCCACCGTCGGCATCGATCCCCAGTCGCGCCGCAGCATTCTGGATAGCGTCCTGGAACTCAGGCGGGCCGGCGCCACCATCCTGTACACCACCCACTATATGGAGGAAGCCCAGGAGCTCTCCGACCGAATCGCCATCATGGACCACGGCCGCATCCTGGCCGAGGGCACCCACGACGATCTGGTGCGCCTGGTCGGCGAGCTGGACCGCATCGACCTGACCGTCGACGCGCCGCCAGACCGCGTGGTGCCCACCTGGCGGGGCCTGCCCGACGTGGCCGAGGTCATCTCAGAGGACGGTCAACTGACCGTCCTGGCCCGCGACAGCAACGTGGCCCTCCCGCACCTGTTCGAGGCCTCCAACCGTGCCGGCGTGCGCATCGGTTCGGTCGCCATCCGCGAGCCCAACCTGGAGACGGTGTTCCTACACCTCACCGGCCGCGCGCTGCGAGACTAGGGAGGGGCCATGACGCTACTCGACCTGACCCGCAAGGATCTCACGCGCTCGCTGCGCAGCGCGTTCCTGTTGGGCATGATGTTCCTCGTGCCGCTGGGCCTCTCGGGACTGATGTTCTTTGCCTTTGGGGGGCTTGGCACGTCAGAATCCGGCGACGTGGCCACGACCCGGGTGCTGGTCGTCAACCAGGACGGGGGCGTGCAAGGCCTCAACGCCGGCGCCCTCATCGTCGACGTCCTCGGGGAGCAGCTCGGCACGCTGATCGAGGTGTCCTTGGCCGATGACCCCGCCGCCGCCCGTGCGGATGTGGACGCCCAGCGCGCCGGCGTCGCCCTGTTCATCCCCGAGGGGTTCAGCGAGGCGGCCGTTGGCCTGGGGCCTACCGCTGAGGCAGAGGTGTATGCGGATCCTACCCTCACCATCGGGCCTGCGGTGGTCCGCTCCGTGATGGGGCAGATGGCCGATCGGCTGGCGGGGGGGCGCATCGCCGCGGAGACCGTCCTGCAACAACTCGTCGCGCGCGGCGTCACGCTGGGCGGCGACGAGGTGCAGGCCGTGGTCGAGGCCTTCCAGGCGGCCATGGAGAGCGGCATGGGAGAGGATCCCCTGCTAACCATCGAGGGCGCCGCGGCAGAGGACACCCCTTCCGACGCGCTGGCCATCTTGGGCTCGACCGTGGCCGGGCAGATGATCTTTGCTGCCTTTTTCGCCGCGGCGTACATGGCCGAGTCGGTGATCCGCGAGGACGAAGAGGGCACCCTGGCCAGGCTCTTTGCTGCGCCGGTGCCGCGCGCGGCGATCCTAGGGGCCAAGGCGCTCGCTGCGGGGATCCTGGTCCTCGGACAGACGGTGGTCACCATGGCCCTCACCCACGGGTTGCTGGACCTCCCCTGGGGTCGTGTGGAAACGCTGGCGCTCCTGGATGTGGGGCTCATCGTGGCGGCCGCGGGCTTTGGCGTGTTCCTACTCTCCTGGGCGCGGACCAGCCGCCAGTCGGGCGTGCTGATCGGCGCCGGGCTCACCACCAGCGGCATGCTGGGCGGCCTGTTCAGCGCTGCTGCCGTCGACCTGCCAGCAGCGCTGCGGACACTGCAACTGGTCTTCCCACAGGGTTGGGCGCTGCGGGGCTGGACGCAGGCCCTCTCCGGCGCCGGACCCGCCGAGGTGTGGCTCCCCGTGGTGGTGATGTGTGCCATGGGGTTGGCGTTGTTTGCTGCCGGCGCCCTCCGGTTCCGCAGGCGGTTCGCGTGATGTGGGCAGCAACGGACCACGCAGAGGAGACATCGCCATGCGCATGATCGATCTGGCGCTAAAGGATCTCCTGCAGATCGCCCGCGACCGCCTGTCGGCCATATTCCTGGTGGTCATGCCCCTGGCTTTTACGGTGTTCATAGGCGTCGTGTTTCGCTTTGGCGGCGAGGACCCCCGCCTGCCGGTGGGACTGATCGTGGAAGAGGACGCTGCGGAGCCCCTCGTCGGCGTCCTCGTGGGGCTGCTGGAGAGATCGGAGAGCATCCGGGTGGAGCGCCTGGAGCCGGACGCTCTGGGCGCGCTGGAGGAAGCGGTGCGCAACAACGACCTCGGCGGCGGCCTGGTAGTTCCGGCGAGCTTTGCCGAGAGCCTCCTGGGAGCCGACGCGCTCCCGGGCGAAGCGTTGCCACTGCGCGGCATCGTGAACCCCTCCAACACTGTGGCGGTCACGGTGCAAGCGGAGATGGAGAGGGTAGCCTCGCGGCTGCAGGCGATCGCCGAGACGGCGCGCCTCAGCGCTGCGTCCTATGAGGAGCGACAGGGCTTCAGCAGCCCCGCCGAGCGGCGCGCTTACGTCGTCGAGGCCCTGGAACAGGCAGCCGCTGCCTGGCAGGATCCGCCGGTACGCCTGCGGGCGACGGCGGGTGTTGCACCGCAGGACGAGGGGGCGCCCAGCGGCTATTTGCAGTCGTCACCGGGGATCATGGTGCAGTTTGCCATCTTTGGCCTGATCTCTTCGGCGACGGTGTTGGTGGTGGAGCGCAAGTCGGGCGTCCTAGGGCGGATGATGTCCGCGCCGATCCCCCGCTGGCAGGTGATCGGCGGGCATTTCCTATCCCTCTGGACCGTGGCGTTCCTCCAGATGCTGATCCTGGTGGCGTTTGGCCAGTTGGTACTCGGGGTGCCCTACCTGACGGCCCCCCTGGCCATCCTGGTGATGATCGCCGCGCTGGCCCTGTTCACGGCGAGCCTGGGGCTCCTCCTCGGGGCGGTGGCCAGGGGCGAGGACCAGGTCGTGCTGTTCGGGCTGATCCTGATGTTCTTACTGACCGGCCTCGGCGGGGCGTGGTTCCCGCTGGACATCACCGGGGAGACCTTTTCGCGGATCGGCCACCTGCTGCCCAGCGCCTGGGCGATGGATGGCCTGCAGAACGTCATCGTCCGCGGGCAGGGGCTGGCGTCGGTGCTGCTCCCGGCCGGCATCCTGGGCGCCTGGGCGATCGCGCTCCTGGCCGCCGCGAGCTGGCGCCTGCGCCCCGAGTAAGGGGGAGGACGGGATTGACAGGATTGACAGGATGGACAGGATTCGCAGGATGTAGCATGCCGGAATAGGGTGTTCCGGTACGGACCTTACTCGAACGGGCGCGCAAACTCGCCTATTCTGCCAGCCTGTGAATCCTGTCCATCCTGTCCACTCTTGAAAGGGAACGCGTGAGCATCATGCACTACACCATCGGCGTCATCGGACTCGGAGACATGGGCGGCGGGATCGCCGCAAACCTCGTGCGGGCGGGCTACACCGTGCACGGGTACGACCGCAAGGAGGAGGAGGTCGTCCGCTTTCTCTCCCGGGGCGGCCTGGCCGCCGGAGGAGCCGGCGAGATCCTGGAACGCTGCGACGTGGTGCTCGTCTGCGTCGAGGGGCAGGACGCCATCCGCCTCACCGAGGGCCAGCTGATCCCCAGCGCCCGGCCGGAACAGACCTTCATCGACCATTCCACGGTCCCCGTCCACGAGGCCCG
>JAAZBQ010000617.1 GCA_012513725.1 Chloroflexota bacterium | reverse complement strand
GGGATCGATCAGGACCACCCGCGCCCCGCGGTCGCGGGCTTCGGCGATCCAATAGGGCGTGTTGGGGCCCATGATCGTCTCGGCCGGGTTCATGCCCCAGAGGATGATGAGGCGCGAATCGAGGAGGGTCTCCCGATCGGAGCCGGGGATCGGCTCGCCAAACATCCACTGGGCGGCCATTACCGTGCAGTGGTCGGAAAAGCGACCATAGGTCTCCGTCACCGGGGCCAGGTGCGAAAAGAAGCGCCGAGAGGCTCCGTGCCCGCTCAATCCGCGGCCTCCGGTGGATCCCGCCCCATAGGCGTGCAGAATGGCCTCGCCGCCCCACCGTCCGACGGTCTCCCGTAGGCGGTCGGCGACGTCATCCAGCGCCTCGTCCCACGCGATGCGCCGGAAGCGTCCCGATCCCCGGGGCCCGTCGCGCAACAGGGGCGTCAGCACGCGGTCGGGGGCTGTGAGCAGGCGCCGATGGGCGCGGCCCCGGGCGCAGGGCACCAGGCGCGGGGCGTCGGGGGTATCCGGCCCGTCGGGGCCGTCGATGCGCACCAGTCGGCCGTCGTCGAGGCAGGCGATCAACCGGCAGCGACTGCCGCAATCCAGCGTGCAGGTGAACGGAACGCGGGTCAGCGTGCCGATGATGGCCTCCTATCGTTACGGAATGCTTCGAGTATAGGCGGGCGTAGCGTTCCGTCAACGCGGGATATCCTGACTGCACCGCCTCGTCGGCTATGGTAAAATACCAACGGGCAGTGTTCGCGATTGGGGGGAGCCATGAGCGAGTACCAGTATTACGAGTTCCTGGCCGTCGATCGGTCACTGACGGACGAAGAGCGGGCCGCGCTGCGCACCATCACCACCCGGGCGACGATCACCCCCTGGCGGCTGCAGAACGTCTACCACTGGGGATCCTTCAAGGGCGATCCCCTGGACCTCATGACGCGGTATTTCGACCTGTTCGTCTATGTGGCGAACTGGGGCACCAGCCGCTTCATGGTCCGCCTCCCGCTGCGGGTGCTGCCCGCCGAAGCGGTAACGCCATACGACGCCTACGACGTCTTGAGCACCCACGTGCGGGACGAGCACATCATCCTGGACATGCTGCGACACGATGAGGACGGGTACGGCTGGATCGAGGACGAGGAGGCCGAGTCGTGGATGCCGGTCCTCGCGCCGTTGCGGATCGCCCTGGCCGGGGGAGACTATCGCGCCCTGTACATCGCCTGGCTGGCCGGCATCGACCTGGGGGAGATGGATCGCGAGGCGACCGAGCCCCCACTGCCCGCCGGGCTCGGCCAGACCGATGCCTCGCTCGATGCCTTGGCCGAGTTCCTGGGAGTCGATCGGGACCTCCTGTCAGCCGCGGCGGAGGCCAGCCCGCCGCGGCCTGAGGCACCCTCGCAACAGGAGGTCCGCGCCTGGCTCCACAGCCTGCCCGCAGAGGAAAAGGACGCCGTCCTCGAGCGCCTGGTCATCGGCGAGGAGCCACACCTGCGCGCCGGGATCCTGCAGCGCTACCGCCAGGCGCAGGGCGCGGCCGAGGCGCCTGCCCCGCCGAGACGCCTGGTGGGCGACATCCTCGATCGCGCCGCCGAGATCCGGGAGGACCGCCTGCGCGCCGAGGCGGAGGCCGAGGCCCGTCGCCGCGCAGCGGAGGCCCACGCCCGCGCGGTGGCCCGGGCCGCTCACCTGGACGGGATCGCCGGGCAGCAGGAAGCGCTGTGGAAGGAGGTCGATGTGCTCATAGCCACCGTCAAGCCGGCGGCCTACGACCGCGCGGTGGAGATCCTGGTCGACCTTCGCGACCTGGCCGAGCGGGAGGGCACGACGCCGCGCTTTCGCATGCGCCTCGACGCCATCCGTGAAGAGCATGCGCGCAAGCCGAGCTTTCTCGCTCGGCTCGCCGAGGGCCTGCAACGCCCGGCGTGAGGACGCCCGCCGGCCCGAAATGAGCGCCCCGAGACCGTTGCGCAGCACCCGCCTTTGTGCTATCATGGTAGCATCGGCGGACGGAAAGGACAGGCCCCGATGCACCGCGTGAACCGTACCCTCCTTCTTGCGGAGCTCCTCCTGGCGAGGAGCAGTTGCCGCATGGGAGGGCGCCGGCAGTAACGCGGCGAGTGCCATTCCGCCCGATTCGGGCGTACGACGAG
>JAAZBQ010000616.1 GCA_012513725.1 Chloroflexota bacterium | reverse complement strand
ATTCCTCGAGCTCGTGGCGGCGCATGCAGCAATTCTTGTACTTGCGCCCGCTGCCGCAGGGGCAGGGGTCGTTGCGTCCTACTGCAGGCATACATATCCTCCAGGACGCGCCCACACGAGGGCGCATCCACAATGATACATGGTGATTAGAGAATGGTACCACAGCGCCCCGATAGCGTCAACGCGCGGCGGCGGCGCATCGGCGGCCTGTGGCGATTCTGCCCCACGACAGAAACGCATGCAGGCGCCCCCGGTCCGGGGGCGCCTGCATGCCTGTGCCGGATGGCGCGGACGCTAGCGCCCGGCCTCTCGGCCTCGCTCGACCATCTGACCCAGGGCCACGATGTTGCCCTCGGGGTCCTTGAACCAGGCGGTCCGCTCGCCCTCCATCTCCACGATGCCCTTTTCGTTCGTCTGGAGGCCGGGCAGGTCGTACTGCTCGAACGTGACCCCGTTTGCGGAAAGATCATCGACGGCGCGCTCCACATCCTCGACCTCGAACATGGCGACGGTGTGCTCTGCCTTGGTCGGCTCGGCGCGCTGGTACATGTACATCCGCGAACCGCCACCGCACTCGAACAGGATGCCTTGGTCGCCCGGATCGTAGCGCAGGACGCGAAGGCCCAGTTTCTCCTCGTAGAACCGCCGTGCGCGGTCCAGGTCGGTGGCGGGGAGCACGGCAATGATGGGGGAACCGGTCAACATCTCTAGCCTCCTCTGGCGGACCGGGCCACCGGCGCGGTCCGCCGATCCCGTGTCCACGGGCGATCTCGGCGACGGCGATCGGCGGTGAGCCGGATGGGGAGCCGCGGGGAGCGTAGAGGAGGTCTGTCGGAGGTGGCGTCTGCCGGACAACCCTCTAGTTGACAGTAACATGGCCTGTCCCGGCTGTCAAAAGGCGGGTTGGCGCGGTACCCGAGGCTCACCCACTCTTGCGGCAAGCCTCGCACGCCGTTTGACGGCGAGCACGCCGCGATGTATGGTGTAGATGTAAGTGTAACCCGTCTCCTACCGGAGGTGTCCCATGGCCGAGCGCTTGCAGCGCACCCAGGTTCTCCTGGAGCCCGAACAGCACGAGGCCCTTACGCGTCTCGCCGCCGAGGAGGGCCGCAGTCTCTCCTCCCTAGTGCGCGAGGCGGTGGAGGAGTATCTGACCGACAAGGGGCGGAACGAGGAGTATGAGCGGCAGGCTGCTGCCCTCCAACGGATCCGCGAGCACCTCGCGCAGATGCTGGTGCGCCGCGGAGGACGGCCGATAGAGGAAGACCTCACCGACATCATCAACGAACAGCGGGAGGAGCGGGTCCGTGAGCTCGCGCAGCACCTCTTGGATCGTGATTGACGCTTCCGTGGTGGTCCGTTCCCTTGTGACCAGTGGCGACACGCCGAGAGTCCTCGAACTCCTCGACGGCTGGAACAAGGCATCGCGCCAGCTCGTAGCGCCGCAGCTTCTCATCCCGGAGGTGGTCTCCGCCCTCCGGCAGATCGTGCGCGCCCGGCATATCACGCCCGCAGAGGCGGATTCGGCTGTCGAGAATCTCCTCGCGCTCCGGATCGAGTACGTCCCCCCGGACGTCGCCCTCTGTCAGAGCGCGCTGCGTTGGGCAGCGCGGCTGGATCAGGTGCGCGCCTACGACGCGCTGTACGTAGCCCTCGCCGAACGGGAGGGCGCTGAGCTATGGAGCGCCGACGAGCGCCTCGTACGTGCCCTCCAGGGTGCCGGCGGCGTTCGGGCGTTCTCCGT
>JAAZBQ010000615.1 GCA_012513725.1 Chloroflexota bacterium | reverse complement strand
TGGCCGCCCGCGGTATAGTCCTCGACCACAAAACCCTCCACCGCCCCCGAGCCCCGGCGCAGCATCGTCTTCGCCACGATGTCCGAGGAGACGATGGCCAGGAATCGCGGGCGGGCCAGGGGCGGCGACGTGCCGGGCAGGTACTCTCGGGGATCCAGCCGCTGGCGCGCCGCCGCGGCGTGGGCGGCCGGCAGGCCCTCGACGTGGAGGGCCAGTTCCACCGGCTCCCAGCGGGCCAGCCCGTCCAGCAGGCCCGGGATCGCCAGGGGGATCCCGCCGCCCATCAGGACATAATCCACGCCGGCCAGCATGGCCCCCAGGAGCGAGGGGATGGTGGGCAACTGGATCTTTTCCAGGTAGTTGATGCCCACCGGACCATCGTGGCCCTCCTTGGCCAGCCACACCTCGACGAAATTCGCCACGATGAGCGCCTCGACGCGCTCTCGGGGCAGGGGGTGGGCGATCAGGGGGAGGAGACGGTACGGCGCGTCCTCGGCCTTGCCGCCGGGGATCAGGTACGCATCTCGGAACGCCTCTGCCATCTGCGGCCACGGAAAGGCGGCCAGGGCGCGGCGCAGGTGGCCCTCCGGGTCGCCATGCTGCAGGCGCCGGGCCAGTACGGTGTCCAGCGCCGTCCCCGAGACGACCCCCAGTTGCCCCTCGCGGGCCACCGCGCGCGCCAGGCGCCAGTCGGATACGCCTGCGCCCATGCCGCCCTGGATGATCGTCGGCAGGGGCCGCTGCTGGCCGGTGTGCTCTTGTGGGATCGCCATCTCTTCCTCCGTGCGCGTCACGAGGTGCTATGTGTTGAGGACCCGGCACAGAGACGCGGCCGCCCACCGGGTGCCGCTCGTGGCCCGATCTCTCCCTAGAACACCACAGCGTGGCGATGGTTCTGGTGTTCGGCCATCGATCTCGCCTCCCCGCGCTTGTGCCCGCGCAAAGGCCCGGGTACACTCGACCCAGCGCGCCGGCCCCCTGCGAGCCGTGCGGCCGGAACCATATGATACACCAACCAACGACGGAGGAGCAGGGCATGAAGATCGTCATCATCGGCGCCGGCAGCATGGTGTTCTCCAGTCGGCTCACCACCGACATCCTCAGCGTGCCCGAGCTGGCCGCGGGCACCATCTCTTACGTGGACATCGATCAGGAGGCCCTGGACCTCATCTCGGCCTTTGCCCGCCGGGCGGTGGCGCAGGAGGGGCTGCCCACCCGCATCGAGGCCACCACCGATCGGCGGCAGGCGCTCGACGGGGCGGACTATGTCGTGGCCACCTTTCGGGTGGGCGGTATGGAGGCCACCGGCCACGATATCCGCATCCCGCTCCGGTACGGCGTCGACCAGGCCGTCGGCGACACGGTGGGCCCGGGCGGCATCTTTTACGGGCAGTGCCATATCCCGCTCATCCTGGACATCTGCCGCGACATGGAGGCGCTCTGCCCGAACGCCCTGCTCCTGAACCACTCCAACCCCATGGCCATGCTCTGCTGGGCCATGAACGCGGCGACCAAGATTCGCAACGTGGGCCTCTGCCACAGCGTCCAGGGCACCTCCGAGCGGCTGGCCGGGTACATCGGCGCCCCCTATGACGAGGTCACCTACTGGGTGGCGGGCATCAACCACATGGCCTGGTTCCTGCGCTTCGAGTGGAACCATCAGGACGCCTACCCCCTCCTGCGCCGCCGCCTGGAAGAGTGGGACGCGGCCGGCGGCGAGAGCCAGGTGGACCTCGCCGTGCACGACGCTCGCACGTGGGAGGCGGATACCGTTCGCCGGGAAGTGTACCGGCGGTTCGGCTACTGGGTGACGGAATCCACCCGGCACATGTCCGAGTATGCCCCCTATTTCCGGCGCACGCCGGAACTCATGGCCGAGTATTCGCTCCCGCGGCGCGACATGACCTCAC
>JAAZBQ010000614.1 GCA_012513725.1 Chloroflexota bacterium | reverse complement strand
CTATGCTCTCCCTGGACGGCCCCTCCGTGCCGTCCTCTCATCCGAGAGTACGGGGTGTACGCCCCAATAGGTGGTAGATTCCCCTTTACTCGCAGACCTCAGTGACTAGTCGGCCAGGTCGCGGAGGTAGGCGAGGGTGGCGGCGCTCTCTCCGGCATAGTCGTCGCCAAAGGTGGCCTCGATGGAGGCCAGCCGCTGGTAGCCGATATCCCGGAGGATCTCGAACAGGCGCACCACGGCGCCGCCGGGGTCTGCTGCGCTGGGCGGGCGCCGCTCGGTGTCCGAGAGGTGCACGTGGGCGCAGTACTCGGGCGCCTGGTAGATATCCTCCAGGGGCTCGTCGACCCGGTGGAAGTGGATGATGTCGGCGACCACCCGGATCGTCGAGCTGCCCACCTGCCGGGCCATCTCGGCCGCCTGGAGGTAGGTGGTGACGATGTTCGAGTTGTAGAGGGGCTCGATGGCGATGGTGATGCCGGCGGGCTCGGCGTGCTGGGCGCAGATCCCGAGAAAGCGCACCAACTGGCGCCAGGCCTCCTCCAGGTCGAACCCCTCGGGCACCCGGCGGGCCCCGCCGGAGCCAAAGACGATGACCTCGCCGCCCACCGAGGCGGCGCGCGCCAGCGCCCGCTGGACGTAGACGCTGACCAACCCCCAATCCACCTCCGGCCCGGTGAGCCGCACGCTCTCGGGGACAAAGATGTTGAACGCGCGGACGGGCGGCGCCAGGAGGCGCAGGGTCTCCAGGCTTACGGCGACCGCGGCGTCGTCCTCCAGGGGATTCAGGGTGCGCGCCACCATGGGCTCCAAATAGTCGTAGCCGGGCGCCAGACGGTCAAACTGCTCCAGGCTGCCGCACATGCCGATGGGGATGCGTGGGGGCATGGGAACGCTCCTTCTGGGGTGTGCGGGGTCCCGCCCGGGCGGGACCCCGATGGCATCGGTTCGGTCTACCAGCCGGCCAGTGGCCGCAGAAAGGCGAGGGACTCGGCGCTCTCCTGGGCGAAATCGTCGCCCCAGCGGCATTCGACGGAGGCCATCCCCTGGTAATCGACCTCCCGGAGGATGTCGAACCAGCGCTGGAGCGGGTAGGAGCCGCTGCCGGGATTGCGGCGGCCGGAATCCGCCAGGTGCACGTGGGCCAGCCACTCGGGAGCCTGGAGGATGTCGTCGAGGGGCTCGGAATCCACCATAAAGTGGTAGATGTCGGCCAGCACCTTGACCTCGTTCGGGCGGTTGGTGTCCTTGGCCAGGCGCACGCCCTCGAGGTAGGTGTTCACCACGTTGGACTCGTTGTGGTTCAGCGGCTCGATAGCCAGGGTGACGCCGGTGCCCTGGAGATAGTCGGCGCAGATGTTGCAGAATTGCACGAGTTGCGCCCACGCCTTCTCGCGATCGAACCCCTCGGGGATGTTGCGCGCCCCGCCCGAGCCGAACACGATCACCTTGCCGCCGACGCTTTGGGCGCGGCGCACGGCCCGATCGACGTAGGTGCGCACGCGGTCCAGGTCCACCTCCGGCCCGGTGACGCGCACGCTGGAGGCCACAAAGACGTTGAACGCCTGCACAGGCGGCTGGAGGTTCCGGAGCGGCAGGACGCTGGGGGCCATCGTGACGTCGTCCTCGAGGGGATTCAGCGTGCCGGAGACGGTAAGCTCCAGATAGTCGTACCCGGGCGCCAGCTCGGCGACCTTGTCGGGGTTGATGCACATGCCGATGGGGATGGGCTGGGCCATGTCTTTCTCCTTGCGCGTGGATGGCGCCGGGGCGCCCCGTGACCTGCGGGCATCATGCCCCAGCGCCGGGGGCGCTGTCAAGCCTGCGGGCCACCCGAACAGCGGCTCGAACTACGGCGCGGAGGCCCCTCGGCCGAGGACGCGACCAGCATGGAGTGCGGCAGACTCGCTGCCGCACTCCGATACCGATCCCGCGTCCTGTCGAAGGGGACCAGGTCGTGTTGGGAGTTGCTCCCGCCCGAACGCGAACGCCCTCCCGTACATGCTGCACGGGAGGGCGTTGTGGTGGGCGTTATGACTCTGGCGTCTCGTCCGGGGGCGGTTCCTCAAAGGCCACGATGAGCGAGTCGCCCCGGACCTGGGCCCACACCGGCTGCAGGCCCGCCAGGTACTGGGGCAGGGGCACCGTCCGCCGGGAGTTGCCCAGGCGGATGGAGAGTTCGTCGCCGTGTTTTTCCAGCTCGGCGCTTTGCCCCGAGACGCCCGCCACCCGCAGGGAGAGCATGTGCCGGTCCCCCTCGACGTAGAACCGCAGGGGCTCCTCGCGGGAGAGGCGTTGGACGGGATCGCGGTCGCCGTAGAGGTCGTCGCCTAGGCGGCCTAGGGCCTCCAGCCCGACGACCTCGGCGGACATCAGCGGCACCTCGAACACCGGCAGGGGGCTAAAGATCTGCCGCACCTGCTGGCGATTCTCGGCCTGATCCGCCTTCCAGTTGGCGAAAAAGGGATCCTGCACCTCGGGCGGGATGACGCGGTTCACGAACAGCGCGTCGACCGCCAGCCCAAAGAGGTTCATGTAGGTGTAGGCGCGCTGGGTCTCGTTCAGCGACATGGTGTCGGGGTTCATCACCAGCCGGACGGAGGTCTGTTCGCCGTCGGTCAGGATGGCGCGCAGCGCCTCGATCTGCTCGAACAGCTCGCTGAGGCGCTCCTGGATGACCGCCTCGCCGATGGGCACCTTGACGAGCCGGCGAAGCGAGGGGAGGACGGCCCGCGCCAACCCCCGGGAAAAGCCCAGGAGGTTGCGCGTGTACCATCGGCTGAGGTCCGGCGCGGCCAGGAGGCGCATCGCCGCCCCGGTGGGCGCCGAGTCGATGATCAGGACGTCGTACTCACCCTCGTCATAGTAGCGCTTGATGCGCACCAGGGCGAGGACCTCGTCGAGCCCCGGGAGGACGGCCAGTTCGCTGGCCACCGTGGCGTCGAGGCCCTCGGCCCGCAGGACGTTGGCGATGCGCCGGCGGATATCGCCCCAGTAGCGCTCCAGTTCCTGGGCAGAGTCGAGTTCCGCGGCGTGCAGTCCGTGGGCGCCGACGGGCCGCGGCTCGTTATCCAGGGGGGTGCCGAGGGAATCCGCCAGCGAGTGGGCGATGTCCGTGCTGATGACCAGGGTACTGTGGCCCATGCGCGCGGCCTGGAGGGCGGTCGCCGCAGCCAAGGTGGTCTTGCCGACGCCGCCCTTTCCGGTAAACAGGATGGTCCGCACTGGCGTTAGGCGCTCAGGCGGCGGTCAATGGCCGTCAGCACGGCCTCACGGTTCTTGTTGCGCGCCTCGTACTCGCGAAGGGTGCGCAGCTGCTCCGCCGAGAGGACATCCAGCCGGCCCTCGATCTCCTCTGCGGAGAGGACATCGTACCCCGCGATGGGCACCACCGGCACCCGCATGCGGGGCTGCACGTCGGGGGCGGCGGGCCCCTCCGAGCGCATCGCGCGGACGATCCGCTGGGTGATCGAGCCGGGACGCTCGGCGGCCTCCTCGCCGGCGCGTGCGGCGTTCTCCACGAGGGAGGCGACGCCCCGCGCCAGGAGCACGGTGGCGCCGACGCCGATCAGAAGCGCCTTTTCCGCGGCGCGGCGGGCGGGCTCCAGGTTGACCTCCGGCGCCTTGACGTCCTTGAGGTCGGGCATCTTGACCTCGCGGAGGTTGGGGAGCTTGACTTCCAGTTCGATGACGCGGCCGGCCTCGTCGCGGCGAACGCCCGCGGGACGGTTCATGTTCAGGTCCTGGGTAGACATGCTACACTCTCCTTCATATGTCAGGCCCTACTAACCTATTATACGCGATTCGCGCTGGGGGGTTGCGTTGCGATCGTGGACCGGTGGTCGGCCGCGCTCCGGAGGCGCTACGGCGCTTGGCAGGCCGGCCGATCGGGCTACAATGTCCGCCGACGCGACAGGCCAACGAGGAGGCGAAATCCATGGATACCAAGACCCGGGCGGTGCTCGTGGGCTGCGGCGGCATCACGCGCGCCTGGATGCGCGCCATCGGCGAGATGCCGGACGTCGAGATGGTCGGTTTTGTGGACATCGTCGAGGAAGCGGCGCGCACCCGCGCCGCCGATTCGGGTCACCCGGAGGCCGCCGTCGGCACGGACCTCGCCGCGATGCTCGACCGCACCGCCCCCGACGTGGTGTTCAACTGCACCGTGCCCGAGGCGCACCATCCCGTCACCCTGGCGGCGCTGGCCCACGGCTGCCACGTGCTGAGCGAAAAGCCCTTGGCTGACTCCATGGAGCACGCTCGGGAGATGGTGGCGGCCGCCGAGCGCGCCGGCCGCACGTTCGCCGTGATCCAGAACCGCCGCTACGATGCGCGCATCCGCCGCCTGGCGGCTTTTCTCCGGTCGGGCGCGCTCGGTCCGCTCACCACGCTCAACTCCGATTTCCTCCTGGGCGCGCACTTTGGCGGGTTTCGCGACCGGATGGAGCACGTCCTCCTCCTGGATATGGCCATCCACACCTTTGATCAGGCGCGGCTGATCAGCGGGGCGGACCCCGTCTCGGTGTACTGCAAGGAATGGAACCCCCGCGGCTCCTGGTACGACCACGACGCCTCGGCGGTGGCGGTGTTCGAGATGACGGACGGCGTCGTGTACACCTACCGCGGTTCCTGGTGCGCCGAGGGCCTGAACACCACCTGGGAGTGCGACTGGCGGGCCATTGGTGTGAACGGTTCCGCCATCTGGGACGGGGCCGACGCCTATCGCGCGGAGGTCGTCCGCGAGGCGGGCGGGTTCCGGTCCGAGATGGAGTTGGTGGAGGTGCCCGAGATCGACGCCGGCCAGAAGGTCGGCGGGCACGCGGGCTGCATCCGGGAGTTCATCAACTGCGTGCGGAACGGCGGCACGCCGGAGACGGCCGCCGCCGACAATATCAAGAGCCTGGCGATGGTCTTTGGCGCCATCGAGAGCGCCGCCGAGGGCCGTGAGGTGCGCATCGTCTGCTAGGGCCCCGGGCTTCGGAGGCCGGCAACAGAGCAAAGGAGCGAGATATGGCCAAGATCTGCTTTCTCGGGGCGGGTAGCACGGTGTTCGCCCGCAGCGTGTTGGGGGATTGCTTGCACGTCGACAGCCTGCGCGACGCGGACATCCGCCTGCTGGACATCGACCCCGATCGCCTGCACGTCTCGGATGTGATGCTCAAGAACATCAACCGCACTATCGGCGCAGAGGCCCAGGTGACGTCGTACCTCGCCGAGGATGCCCGCGAGGCGCTCCGCGACGTGGATTACGTCGTGAACGCCATCCAGGTGGGCGGGTACGAGCCGAGCACGGTGATCGACTTTGAGATCCCGAAAAAGTACGGCCTGCGCCAGACCATCGCCGACACCCTGGGGATCGGCGGCATCTTTCGGGCGCTGCGCACCATCCCGGTGATGATCGACTATTGCCGGATCATCGAGGAGGTGGCGCCGGAGGCGCTCCTCCTGAGCTACACGAACCCCATGGGGATGCTGACCGGGGCGCTCCTCAAGGCGACCGACGTGAGCCTGGTGGGCCTCTGTCATAGCGTGCAGGGGGCCGCCCCCCACCTCTGCCGGGAGCTGGACCTTCCCGCCGACGATCTGGAGTGGCGCATTGCGGGGATCAACCACCAGGGCTGGCTCCTGGAGATCAAGCGGCATGGGGAGGATCTCTACCCGGAGATCAAGCGGCGAGCGTTCCTGCCCGAATACAACCACAAGGACGCCGTGCGTTTTGAGCTGATGAAGTGGTTCGGCTACTATGTCACCGAATCCTCCGAGCACACCGCCGAGTACGTGCCCTGGTTCATCAAGGCCAAGGCCCCGGAGCTCATCGAGCGCTTCCACATCCCCCTGGACGAGTATCCCCGCCGCTGCGTGCGGCAGATCGAGCGCTGGGGGGCCATGAAGGAGGAACTCCTGGCCGACAAGCCCCTCGAGCACGCCCGCGGCCACGAGTACGCGTCGTACATCTTGAACGCGGTGGAGACGGGCCAGCCGTTCACCTTTGGCGGCAACGTCCTGAACACCGGCCTGATCCCCAACCTGCCCGAGGGCTGCTGCGTGGAGGTGATGTGCGTGGCGGATCGGTCGGGGATCACCCCGACCTATGCGGGGCCGCTGCCCGAGCAGTGCGCGGCGCTCACGCGGACGAACGTCAACGTGCAGACCATGACCATCGAGGCGGCGCTGACGCTCAAGAAGGAGCACATCTACCAGGCCGCGCTGCTGGATCCGCACACGGCCGGGGAGCTGACGATCGACGAGATCGTGGCGATGTGCGACGAGCTGATCGACGCGCACGGGGACTATATGCCCGCGTATTCGTAGCGTGCTGCGCATGGTGCATCAGGGCCCGGAGGATTGCCTTCGGGCCCTTTGCGTGACTGTACGCTCTTGCCCAGGCGGCTCCCCGGGGGTGAGCGGCGCCTATGGGGAGCCGCACCGTTGCCTTGACGGAATGCAACCGGCGCTCGGGTTTTCGCCCGAGCGCCGGGGAGTTGTGACGATATCAGGCGAGGTGCCGGCCGAGCTTTTCCATGATTCGCGCCTCGGGCATATAGCCCGTGATGCGCTCCTTGACCTCCCCGTTCACAAAGAGGAGCAGCGTCGGGATCGTCGTGACGCCGTACTCGGCCGCCAGCGCCGCGTGCTCCTGCACGTCGAGCTTGGTAACCTTGAGCCGGCCGGCCTGTTCGCGGGCCAGGTTCTCGACGACGGGGCTCAGCATGCGGCAGGGAGCGCACCATTCGGCCCACAGGTCGACGAGCGTTGGCAGCTCAGCCTGGAGCACTTCCTCGGCAAAGGTGTCCTGCGATACCGCGGTTACATCCGACATATTCCCTCCTGATCCATTCGGCGCGCGCAAACGGGCAGCCGGACGGGCCGACACGTGGCGGCTCGTTCGGCGGACGCCCGCCTTATTGCCCTTGGCCCGGCTGCTCGGCTGGCGCGGAGGAGAGCCGGATGAGGAACTCCACGATGCGCTTGAGGCGCGCGGGGTTGGCCTCACGCGCGTCATCGAGCAGGCACTGCTCGATGTGCTGGCTGGCGATCAGCAGGCTGGCCTTGTCCAGCGCGGCGCGCGCAGCGAGGATCTGCGTGACGATGGCCTCGCAGTCGCGGTTCTCGGTGATCATCCGCTGGATACCGCGTATCTGGCCTTCCACGCGCCGCAGGCGGCCGAGGATCTCATCCTGATCCACAGGTAGTTGATCTGTCACCGTTTCACCCTACACGTACAGCAAGCGTTCCCGGGAATCCGCCGTTTGTCACTCTACGGCGAGTATAGGGTGCGCGCGAGGCCCCGTCAAGCATCCGCGCACCGCCCGACCGCGCGCTACTGCACGTGGATGGAACCGATTCCCCCGTCGATGTCGATGTCGATGCGCTCGGTGACCTGCTCATAGCCCGCCGTCAGGTAGTAGCGCCCCTCGCGCTCAAAGCGCTCATCGACCTCCACGGAGCCCAGGCCCTCATCGACGCGCACGCGGGCGGCGACGCCCTCGGGCACGGTCAGGCGGATGTTGCCGATCCCGCCGTTTATCTGTACGGCATAGGCGCCGCGCTCCGAAAGGGTGATGTCGTGCTCGCCGATGCCGCCCCGCACGTCCAGGCGGGTCAGGCTCAGCCCCTGCAGGTCCATCTCGGCGTTCCCCACCCCGAGGGCCAGGGTGAGTGCCACCGGGAACGCGGGTCGGATGGTGACGTCCCATGTTTCCTGGCGCCCGGAGCCCAGGGGCAGCCACAAGCCGCGCTGCTCGCTATCCAGGCGGACTTCCGCTCGCCGCAGCCGGGTCTGGGTCTCCAGGCGGGGGTCGGAGCGCCCGGGTACATGACTCACCCGGGCAACGAGAAGGGGAGAGCCCGGCTCGCCGGCGCGTAGGTCGATGGCGGCCGACCCGAGGGCGATGTCGATGCCGGACTCGTCGATGTTCAGGGCCGGCACGGTGAGCGTGCGGGTCTCCATGCGCCGGCCGGCGGTGATGGCAGGCCAGGCCATGCTGACGACGACCACCAGCACCCCGACGACCAGGAGCCCCACGATCGGCCCACTCGCCCGACGCCCCCGGGCGATGAGCTCCAGCCCAAAGAGGATGAGGAGCGCCGGCCACAGCCGGATGATCTCGCCCCAGTCGGGACGCCAGACGCCGAGCTGCTCCATCAGGAGCGCCAGGCCGGCGACGATGAGCAGGATGGGCAGGATGATGCTGCGCCTCTCCCCTTCGCGCATGGCTAGGCCTTTCGCAGGTGATTCAGCAGGAGGACGCTGCCGACGGCGATGAGGGCCAGGGGGAGCATCTCGCCGGGACGCAGCCAGGCAAAGAGCCCGATGTTGCGCATCAAGAGCAGCGAGCCGGCGCTGACCAGGATGATCCCGCCGAGGAGCAGCGAGTTCTGCGGCGCTTCCGGTTCCGCGGTCCACGGGTCCACCGCCTCGTCCTCCCGGACGCCGCTGCGGGCCCGCTGGGTGAGCTCCCGGGCGCGCTGCCCGATCTCCCCGGCGTTGTGGCGCAGCATCTCGTCCTGATTGGCAAACGTGGCGCCTCGCCGGGGGATCATGAGCCAGCCGATGAGGTACAGCACCAACCCGGCGCCGTTCGCCATCGCCAGCATGACGGCGCCGATACGGACGATGAGGGGGTCGATGCCGAGGTACTCGCCGAGGCCCTGGCAGACGCCGGCGATGATCCTGTTCGTGTCGCTGCGGTACAGCGTGCGCTTCATGCGATGGCCTCCTGTACGGATGTGAGCGATGCACCGCACGGCCGTGTGCGGGTTCGCGTGGATGTCACGATCTATACGCGAGGCGGGGGATTGGGTTGCTGCCGCGTGCGACAGGGGCGCGGCGGCGGGTCAGGTGCGGAGGAACTGGCGCTCCAACTCGTCCTGGCTGAGGTGGATCATGATCGGGCGGCCGTGGGGGCAGGTATGGGGCACCGTGGCTCGCTCCAACTGGCGGATCAGGTCGCGCATCTCGTCGAGGGAGAGGGTCTGCCCGGCGCGCACCGCGGTGTGGCAGGAGAGGGTGATGAGCGCCTGCTCCTCCCAGGAGGTGCTCTCCTCGCCGTCCTGCATCGCTTCGACGAGCTCGCCCAGGGCGGCGGCGACGTCGCCGTGGAGGAGGCTGGCCGGCACCCGGCGGACGAGGAGGCTGCTGCCGCCAAAGGGCTCCAGGCCAAAGCCGAACGCCTCCAGGCCGTCGAGGTGCTCCTCGAGGAGAGCGGCCTGCGCAGGGGTAAAGGCGAGCACCAGGGGCTCGAGCATCTCCTGGCTGGCGGACGCGGCCTGTTGCCGCTCGGCGTGCAACTCCTCGTAGCGGATGCGCTCGTGGGCGGCGTGCTGGTCGATGATATAGAGCCCGCCGGGGCCCTCGGCGAGGATGTAGGTCTGGGCGATCTGCCCGATGGCCCGCAGCATGGGCAGCCGCTCCGCAGGGGCCTCCTCCTCGGGTGGGCGGGGGCCCAGGGTCGTCGGGGGCAGGTCGGCCGTGCGGTAGATCTCCAGCGCCTGCTGCCCCAGGTTGCGCAGGGTCTCGCGCCGCGACCACGCCTCGGCGTCCTCCGGCTCGACGGGGAAGGGGCGCTGGGCCAGGAGCGCGTTGCGCACCGCCCGCTGGACGGCCGAGAACACCGCCCGCGCCTGGCGAAAGCGCACCTCCCGCTTGGTGGGGTGGATGTTCACATCGACGTCCTCGGGGGGCATCTCGATGTTCAGCACCACGGCGGGGTAGCGCCGGACGGGCAGGAGCGTCTGGTAGGCCTCCGACACTGCATAGGTCAGCGAGTTGTCCTGCACCCAGCGCCGGTTCACAAAGAACAGGATGTCCGACCGGTTCGATCGGTGGACGGCGGGCGTGCTGATATAGCCCCACACCCGGATGGCGTCGGCGTCGGTGGGGGTGGCATCGACCTCCACCATCTGCTCGGCGACGTCGAGGCCCAGGATGGCCACCAGCGCGTCGAACAGGCTGCCCGTGCCCCCGGTGCGCAGGACGTCGCGGCCGTTGTTCTGCAGGGCAAAGCGGACCTCCGGGTACGCCAGGGCGTAGGAGGAGGTCAGCCGGGCGATGTGGCCGGATTCGGTGGTGTCGGCGCGCAAGAACTTGAGGCGGGCCGGTGTGTTGAAGAACAGGTTCTCCACCTGCACGGTGGTGCCGGGCGGGCGGGCCAGGGGCTCGGGCCGGCCGAGGACGCCGCCCTCCATGCGGATGGCCACGCCGACCTCCTCCTCGGCGGCCCGGGTGGCGAGGGTCAGGTGCGAGACGGCGCCGATAGAGGCCAGCGCCTCGCCCCGAAAGCCCAGGGTGCGCACGCGAAAGAGCTCCTCGGCCGAGGTCAGCTTGCTGGTGGCGTGGCGGGAGAACGCCAGGGGCACCTCGTCGGCCGGGATGCCGCAGCCGTTGTCGACCACTTGCACCAGGCGCCGGCCACCCTGGGCGATGGCGACCTGGATGTCGTCGGCGCCGGCATCGATGGCGTTCTCCAGGAGCTCCTTGGCCACCGACACGGGGCGCTCGATGACCTCGCCGGCGGCGATCTTGTCGGCGACCTCGGGCGGCAACAGCAGAATGGGCATGCGCGGCTACCTCGGCAACGGTACGGACGAAACAACCAACGGATACTCCATTCTACCACGACCGGCTGGGGGCACAACCTCGCCTCAAGACGGCGGCCTCTTCTATGGACTGCGGCAGCCTTGCTGCCGTCTTCCGACCCGGACAGAGCCACTGTCATCTCGGGACAGGCCGGGCTCTGCGCTTGCTCCTCAGACACATGCTGTGGTGGTGCCTTCCGCGGGGTACTGATGGATCTGGGCGGAAAGCGGTGGCCAGACCACCGCAGCCCACAGAAGAGCAGTTCACCCTGAGGTGCGGCGGGGGGGGTGGGTCGTTGTGTGACAGGGGACAGTGGGGGACAGACCTGCCGGTTATCCGCTGGAAATGCAGAACCGCCAAAACTACCGGCACGTTTGTCCCCCAATGTCCCCCGGGGGCCTCGCGGCAGCGATATCGGGTGTTTTGCCGGTGTTGGGCGGGGGGCGTAGAATGGCCCCCATGACGAGCATCCCCGAGCCCCAGCCGATGGTCCACCGTGGTCGACGCCTGGCCGCCATGGCCTTTGGCGTGCTGGCCATCTCCACGTCCTCGGTGCTCATTCGGTTGGCCGACGCGCCGGCGCTCGTGGTGGGCGGCTGGCGGTTGGCGCTCGCCTGCCTGGTGCTCACCCCGTGGGGTCTGCCGGCGTTTCGCCGAGAGGTGCGCCGGCTGGATCGCCGGGAGCGAGTGCTCCTGGCGCTTTCGGCGGTGGCCCTGGCGGCGCACTTTGGTACGTGGATCACCTCCCTCGCCTACACGACGGTGGCCTCCTCGGTCATCCTGGTGACCACCACGCCGATCTATGTGGCCCTGGCCTCCTGGATCCTGTGGCGCGAGCCGATCGGCCGGGGCCGGGCCCTGGCCATCGCCGTGGCCATGGTGGGCAGCGT